>SKHC01000073.1 GCA_007117145.1 Candidatus Woesearchaeota archaeon | reverse complement strand
CCAAGGCCGAATGCGACCATGTTAATTATGAGTATTATGATTAAAAGTATCGCTAATTTTTTTTTGTCCATCACTATTTAAGAATACTGACTCATTTAAATAAATTATTTAAAGACAAGCACTAAATAATACACATATGGAGAGGTATTGGTCTAAGAATAATGATAAGAATTTGCTTTACGCATTACTTTCATTGTCTGCATTTCTTTTAATTCAAAGCACAAATCCAGGTCAAAGTGTTTACTTATACATTTACATAGTTCCTTGGTTTGTTTCGGGTTACTTAGTTTATTGTTTTATGCACAGATACTATTATTATAAGTATATACCTTCAACTGATGAGTTGGCATACACAGTAAGATTTGAGTTTAAAACTTTAGTATTTTGTTTCATAATTGTCGTTGCATTAACTATAAACCCAGGTATTAATGATTTGACAAATCATTTGTTTACTGTTCCCTACTTTACATGTCTTGCTAATCTTATCTATTTACCTATAAAGATAATTAAAGATTATCATCATTTGTCTAGTTAACCTGTTTTTCTCTGTGTTTTCTTCTCATCTCTTTTTGCTCTTCTGTGAGTTTTGGTCTGCCACCTTTCTTTTTAGAAGTCACGGCGTGTTTTCTTACAGCGTATTGAACTGGGTTTTTTATTTTTGAACAGAAATTGTCTGGACTGCAAACACCTAAGTCTTTGTAGTAAGTGTTTTCTTTGCTTGGACAATTATGTGGAGGAATTATTTCTTTTGTTTTTTTGAGCTGTGATAGTTGGCTTTTTAGGATTACTTCTCTGAGTGGTTCAGGGTTTTTTTTGTTCCATTCGTACAATTTGTTTTTTATCATCTCGTTTGACCACCCAACGCTTCTAAGAAAATTAACTAATGTAAACAAACTTCGTTTCTTGCCATCTTTTAATCCTGACAAAATTATTTTTATGCAAGGTGGGAAGAACTCTTCAGGTACTGCAGATTCAGGTGCTTCAAACGTTTTTTGCTCTTGAAGTTCTTCTTTATCTAAAGTTAAGTCATCCATTTCTACGCTGAAATCATACGCTTTTATTATGAGTTTGTTTGCTTGTCCTTCTTTTATGTTTCTTTCAAGAAAGGAAATGTTAGTTTTCACGTTTTCAGGCTGAGCTTGACTTTTCTTGAACTGGAGTATTTTGTTTATATCTACTGGAACGCTGGCAAGTCCTGATTTTTCATGCAGGCTATATGGCATTCTGTATAAGTGTCTTGGTGCAATCAATATCGTATCGATTTCTAAGAATTTGTTTATTTGTATCTTATCATTTATCACTAGTTCTTTAAAGGACAGCCCCGTTTTTTCTTGTATTTTTTCAATTGAATCTTTTTCTACTCTAAGTATAGCTTTTTCTAAAGCTGGTTCAAGTTTACTCCTAAGATAATACGCGATTTTCTTTGGCGCTTCAGGAAATAAGTTTTTTGTCATGGTGTTATTCACTGTTTTTGGGAAAGCTTCCCATGGAACTGCTAAGTGAAATCCTTTGTTTCCTGAGAATTTGCAAGTTACAGCACTTACTCCTTCTTCTTTGAGTATCTTAACTAAGATGTGAGCAGCTAATTTACTGTAAATGAAGTGGGCGCAGTCAATGTCTAAGATTAAGTCCCATCCTTTTCTTAATTCGTCCATTTCTTTTGGTTTTATATCAGATCTTAAGCTTAATGGGTTTGTCCACAATTCTTCTGAGCAGTGAAAGCTTGTTGCTTTCTTTTTTGCCAGCTCCAACACGTCTTCCTCGTACACTATTACATCTGGTCTTCTTCCAAAATATTCTTTGTATCTGATTGCAATTTCTTTATCTTGTGCAAATTTTACTATTTCTTTTCTTATATCTGCGCGTTTATAGAATGAAAGAGTTGTTGCAAGTAACATGTTCTAATTAATCTTTATTTTTTTTTATATGTTTGGTTATGAAAATTTAACTTCCATATAGAAATTAATTGTTTTGCACTAGACACACCTACAAAGTATTTAAAAATTATACTTCCTTTTCCTTTGACTATGCTTAAAATTCAGCCAAGACTATATCAAGAAAAGATTTATAGTAAGGCAGTTCAAAAAAACACTTTAGTAGTACTGCCCACAGGACTTGGAAAGACAGCTATTGCAGCTATGATGATGATAAACAGGTTAAAGAATTATCCTCAAAGCAAAGTTTTGTTTTTAGCCCCGACAAAGCCTTTAGCTGAGCAACACAGTCAAACCCTAAAAGAATACATCCCCGAATTTGAAGATAAAATAGTTTTGTTCACAGGAGCAGTGTCTCCTGATAAAAGAGAGTTGCTATTCAAGGAAAAACAAATTATTATCAGTACCCCTCAAGGCGTTGAAAACGACGTTATTAGAAGAAAGATTAAGTTAGATGATGTTAGTCTTCTAATCTTTGATGAAGCACACAGAGGGGTTGGAGATTATGCTTACGTTTTTCTTGCTAAAAAGTATTATGACACAGCTAAATATGCAAGAATCCTTGCCTTGACCGCGAGTCCTGGAGGTGACCAAGAGAAAATTTTGGAAGTGTGTGAAAACTTAAAAATTGAACAAATAGAGTACCGATCTAAAGAAGACGCAGATGTTAAGCCATACGTTCAAAACATAAACGTGAAAAACGTGGAAGTTGAGCTCCCAGAGGAGTTCAAAAGAGTTAGGACCTTCTTAGACAAATCATATACTTCAAAGCTTGAAAGTGCAAAAGCGCTTGGTATTTTGAAAGGAGATGTGAAAAATCAAAGTAAAACAAATCTTCTTCAAATCATGGCAGGACTTCACGGTCAGATTAGAAATGGAGAGAAAGACTTTGAAACTTTGAAGACAATCAGCTTACTCGCTGAGGCTATGAAGCTTCAATACGCGCTTGAGTTAATTGAAACTCAAGGATTAAGTCCTTTGCTGAACTATTTTAGACAGCTTAGAAAAGAAGCTGAAACTTCAAGAGTTAAAGCTGTGAAAAACTTAGTGAATGATCCTAATTTTAAAAGCGCGTTTGTACTTGCAGAAAGTCTTGAAGGAAAACTACTCCATCCTAAGATTTTGAAGTTGAACGAATTGGTTGTCCGCCAAATATCTAAAAAAAGAGATTCTAAGATAATTGTTTTTACGCAGTACAGAGATACTGGTGTTGAGATTAAAAAAATGCTTGGAGAAAACAAAGTGTCAAGCGAGTTATTCGTTGGTCAATCAAAAAGAAACACGGCAGGGTTAAGTCAAAAAAAGCAAAAGGAAGTCATTCAGAATTTTTCTAAAGGAGAGTTTAGCTGTTTGCTTGCAACAAGTGTTGGAGAAGAGGGACTTGACATACCTGAAGTTGATTTAGTTATCTTTTATGAGCCCATTCCAAGCGCTATTAGAAGTGTTCAAAGAAGAGGTAGAACAGGTAGACAAAAAGAAGGTAGTGTTTATTTGCTCATTACGAAAAACACAAGAGATGAAGCGTATCGATGGACGAGTTTTCACAGAGAAAAGCGGATGTATCGCGTGTTAGATAATATTAAGTTGAAATTAGAACCTTCAAAGAAACCTAAAACTCTTGAAGATTACAATGAAAAAAAAATTGTGATAAGCGCAGATTACAGAGAGAAAGGTAGTGCTGTGTTAAAAGAACTGTTAAATCAAGGAGTAGACATAGATTTAAAGCAACTCCCTGTTGGAGACTATCACATTTCAAAAGACGTAGTTGTTGAATTCAAAAAGATACCTGACTTCGTAGATAGTATGTTAGATGGCAGGCTTTTAAGTCAGGCTCGCGATTTAAAACAATATAAGAAACCGTTCATCATGCTTGAGGGAAGCGAAGATATTTACAGTCAAAGAAGAGTTCATCCAAATGCTATAAGAGGTATGATAAGTACTTTGTCAATTAATCTTGGCATCCCAGTTATTAGAACGTTGAATCCTTTAGACAGTGCTGCATTCATACAAGTTATTGCAAACAAAGAACAATTAGATGATAAAGATTTTCAGATGCATTCAGCTAAGCCTTTAAGTGATAAGCAGTTACTAGAATACATTGTTAGCAGTCTGCCAGGTGTTGGCAGTAAGTTTGCGCCTTTACTTTTGAAAAAGTTTGGCTCTATTAAAAACGTTGTAAATAGCACGGAAGAAGAGCTTTGCGAAATAGATTTGATAGGTCCAAAAAAAGCTAAGCGTATTCGTGAAATTATAGAACTACATTACCCAGCACAAAGAAAATCATGAAGACTAAGATTAAAGGGATTATGCTTGCAAAAAAAGCTTTTAGAGCTGTGAATTTGTGTTCAATTCTAAACCCTATAAGTAAGGTGAAGAAACTGTGTATGAATGCTAATGTTCCAAGCACACTCATTATTATTGGCATTGGCAAAGCTAAAAGCCACCAACTCAACACGTAAGATGCTAAATGAAATAGGATTCCTAAAAAGAAGTATGGCAACACATTAGTTATG
>SKHC01000020.1 GCA_007117145.1 Candidatus Woesearchaeota archaeon | reverse complement strand
TGGGAGGTGTTAGTTATGCAACTAGTGCTGAGATTGCAAAAGTAAAAGGACCTTTTGAGAGGTATTCACATAATAAAGAGAGTATGCTAAGAGTTATTAGAAATCATAGAAGAGCTGCTTATAATTCTAAACCTGGAGACTATGAGGAGTTAACTATTAAACCTGTTGGGATTAATCAAGATAATTGCCCTGAGTATTTGAGTGATGCAGCTAAGAGTTCTTGGGATAGGGCTTTAAGCTTAGGTGAACAATTCGGATTTAGAAATGCTCAAGTTACAGTTATTGCACCAACAGGAACTATTGGTCTTGTCATGGATTGTGATACTACAGGTGTTGAGCCAGACTTCGCATTGGTTAAGTTCAAAAAGCTTGCTGGCGGTGGATACTTTAAGATTGTAAATCAAAGTGTTCCTAAAGCTTTAGAAAACCTAGGCTACACAAAATCTGAGATTGATGACATCATCAAGTACGCTATTGGAACTGGTAATTTAAAAGAAAGTCCCCATATAAATGTTGAAAGCTTAAAAGAAAAAGGGTTCACTGATGAGAAGATAGCAATAGTTGAAAGTGGTCTTCCAACAAGCTTTGAGCTTAAATACGCGTTTACTAAATGGACTTTAGGAGAGGACTTCTTAAAAGAGCTTGGATTTACTGATGAACAAATTCAAAATCCTAGTTTGAATGTCTTGGAAGCTTTAGGTTTTGACAAGAAACAAATTAGAGAAGCTGAAGAATTTATTTGTGGAACTATGACTGTTGAAGGTTCTCCTCACTTAAAGCCTGAACATTTAAGCGTTTTTGATTGTGCTAATAAGTGCGGAAAGAAAGGAACCCGCTTTATCAGTGTTTCTGGGCATATTAAGATGATGGCAAGTGTTCAACCTTTTATTAGTGGTGCTATTAGTAAAACTATTAACATGGACAAAGACAGCAGTATTAAAGAAGTTGAAGATGCATATATGCAGAGCTGGAAACTCATGATTAAAGCCGTTGCATTGTATAGAGATGGAAGTAAGTTAAGTCAGCCTTTGAATGCTAGTAGTGAAGATGAAGCTCAGCTTCTTATGCTTCAAGAGGAAGATGATATCGATGAGACTGTTACTTCTGAAGACATGCAAAAAGTTGCAGTTACACAGTTTAAGGCTCATAAGATGCCTGCGAAAAGGTATGGTTTCGTACAAGAAGCTGTTGTTGGTGGCCAAAAGGTTTATCTTAGAACTGGAGAGTTTGAGGATGGTAACCTAGGAGAAATATTTTTAGATACATACAAGGAAGGCGCTAGTTACGGTGCACTTTTGAATTGTTTTGCTGTTGCTATAAGTAAAGGCCTTCAACACGGTGTTCCTTTAAGTGAATTTGTTGATAGTTTCACTTTTACAAGGTTTGAGCCAAGCGGTATGGTAAATGGACATCCAAGTATTAAGAGTGCCACTAGCATCTTAGATTATGTGTTTAGGGTTTTGGGCTATGAATACCTTGGAAGAACCGATTTTGTTCACGTCAAAAGCATGGAGAGTTTGGACCATAAAGAAGTTAATGGTAGTAAGAAAGAGCGAGAAAAACAGTTAAGTTTACGTCAAGTTAGCAAGGAAGATCGTAAAACTGTTGAAGCTAAAAGTAAAGGTTATACTGGTGAGCAATGTGCTAATTGTGGGAGTATGAGGATGAAGAGAAATGGTAACTGCCTGCTTTGCGATGATTGCGGAACTACTACTGGTTGCTCTTAAAAATATAAAATGTATCCAAAAGAATTAGTAGATAAGATTAGACGTGAAACAGTAAGTTTTGGTTTAGTAGAACTTAAATCAGAACAAGAAGTCAAGAAAGCTTTTTCCGAAAACTCTTTTATTTTATTTTTTAATAGTGTTTGTGGCTGCACCTCTAGAGTTGTACGACCTGGACTTGCTCTTTTAGTTAAAGATACAAAAATTCCCATTTACAGTGTTTTTGCAGGAGCTGATTTTTCTGCTTGTGAATATGCTAGAAGTTTAATTAAGGGTTATCCTCCAAGCAGTCCAAGTCTTTTTATAATTAAAAACGGAGAGGTTTTATTTGCTCTTGAAAGACAACAGCTTCACAGTATGACTGGTGAAGATGTTTATAGTGAAGTAGTTTCTTTTTTGAAAGAAGTTTGATATTTAAAATATCTTTGGAGCTATTTCTATAATTCCATCTATTACGAATTGTACGCTTATCACTGCAAGTATTAAACCAAATATTTTTGTTATGATTCGTTTTCCCGTACTGCCTATTTTTTCTGTTATTAAATTGCTATACATCATTGCAAAGTAAGATATTCCAATTACTAAAAATATTGCAATTAAAACACTAATTAATCCCATGTAATTTTCAGCTTGAGTTGTTAAAAGAACTGTCGTTGCTATGGTTCCAGGTCCGCTCATAAATGGTATTGCAAGAGGCACTACTGATATGTCTTCGCTGTCCATTTCACTGCTTGTATGATGCTCTTCGTCGTGCTCTCCTTCGTGGTTTTTTAGCATTTTCATACCTATACCAAATAGAATTAGACCTCCTGCGATTTTAAATGCAGGTATTGTAACGCCAAATATTTGAAATATCGTATTCCCAAAGAGACTAAATAAGACAAGTATTGTAAGTGCAACTATGGCTGCTCTTTTAGCCACTAGTTTTTTTTGATTTCTTGAACCATAAGGCATCAGGCTTTGAAATATGAATGCCGTGGTTAATGGGTTTACTATCACAAATAAAGCAACAAAGCTTATAAGTAAATATTCTATAGGTCCAAGTAACATGTCATTTCTATTTGGCTTTAATTTTTTAAATGTTTTGATTAGAAAAACTTATAATGTTTATTAAACACCTTTATTTTATGATTAAGCCTTTTAAGAATAGTTTTGTGTATTACACATTTTTTGTTTGGACATTATTTGCTTTTTTGCTCTACGTTGTTAACTTGGTTTTCTCACTCTATTTTGATTATAACCACATGGTTTTTAACTACTTCTTAGCTAGTTTTTTAGTTTGGCTTTTCTTTTATTTGAATGTAAAATATAAAAAAGAAGAGTATTATTTGACTGAGTCTAGGTTTAAAGCTTTGCAAGGAGGTTTTTTTTATAATAAAGAATACGAGTTGGTGGTTAAAAATATTGTACAAGTAAGTCTTAAACTTCCATTTCTTGAAAGAAAGTTATTTGGTACTGGAACTATTTATGTAAAAGCAGCTGGCAGTCTTGATAGTGAGATTGTTTTAAAAAATGTTAAGAATCCAAAGAAGGTTTACAATGCTATTTTGAAGTATATGTCAAAGCAAGGTTTTACTTTGTCTAGGAGTAATCTTATTCAAAAAGAAAAACCAAATATTGTCGCTGTGTTTTTTGATGTGTTTAAAGAGTTATTTTTCGCTGTACTTGTATTTTTCGTGTTTTACTTTAGTTTCATTGTTGATGTGTTAAGTGATGAGATGAGTCTTGTGCCTATTCTTGGTTTGTTTTTCTTAGCTGGTTTTTTTGTGTTAGTTAGAAGTGTGCTTAGGTTTTTGGATTTGATGAAGAGGACTTATTTTTTGTATGAGGATACTATTTATTTCGAGGATGGTTTTTTAACTTTTAATTATAGTTTTATTCCTGTTGAAAACTTGAGTGATACTGATTTAACTCAGTCTTTTGTTGACAGAGTTCTTGACTTGTATGACTTAAGAATTAGTAGTAAAGGTCAAAGTAATGAAATTGTTTTTAGTAATATTGCTAGAGGTAAGTTGTTTGAAAAGAACTTGAATTCTTTGATCAAGTCCACTAAGAGTTTGTTTGATTCTAAAAAGAAATCCTTGAGTTCTAAGAGCGAGTTAAAGCTTAAGAGTTTTAAGGACTTGAGTTTTAAAATCAATCTTAAAAGAAGTACTGTTCCAGGGGTTGTGTTTGGTCTTTTACTTTTGTTTTTAGTTGTTTTTTCTTTAGTGGTTTTAGTGTTTACTGGAACTTTTGGTACTTATTTGTTTTTAGGTGTGTTCTTTATAATTTTTTCATTTGGAGGCGGGTTGATTCATAAGTTAGTAGAATACTATTTTACTTCGTATAAAATTACAAGTAGTGGTTTTGAGTCACGATTTACTTTTTTAACTAGCAGGGTTCGTGAGTTTAGTGTTGACAAAATTACTTATTTGGAGGTTTTTCGAAATCCGTTAGATAGGTACTTTGGAACTGCCTCTATTCACATTATGAGTATTGGTAGCAAGGAAGTTATGAATTTTAAATTTGTAGATATCAAATATTTAGATAAGGTCTTGAGTTATCTGGAGTTTGATTCAAAAATAACTATTAAAAAAGATTTTGAGTATAATTTGTTAAATCTTGTTCTTAGGTATCTTCCATTGTCTATGTTATTAGTATTTGTTTTTTTCATTGGTTTTTTTGTAAATTTCATAATTTCTATTTCCGCTTTGCTTTTGATAATCGGTATTTACTTGTATCTTTCTATTTTTTATGATCGCGCCATTTTTGGTATGAATAAAAAATTTGCCAACTACAACAGAGGTATTTGGTTTAAGAAAGAGAGTTTTGCTAAATTCGAAGATGTTAAGAGTATTGCAAGTATAAGGTATCCATATAGCGAAGTTGGAACTTTA
>SKHC01000001.1 GCA_007117145.1 Candidatus Woesearchaeota archaeon | reverse complement strand
TCAAGATATTAAAAGACATATTATTTTCTAAAAGTAAAAAAATCAAGATAGATGTAAGTAAGATACCAACAGATGAAGTCATCTTAAAGCTAACAGAAGAGCTAAGATTGGAGTACCCGGGAATGTATTCTGCTTTAATCGAAGATAGAAACAAGTACATGGCAAAAAAAGCTTTTGGTTTACTAAACCAATTCCCTGATAAAAAAGTGTTGATAATAATTGGAGCAGGCCACAAAGAAGGCCTAGAGAAACACTTAAAAACATTAATTGAGAGCAATCTTACTAGAAACTAATATATATCAGTAATAAAACAAAATAGTTTATGACTGAGTTGTTTTGGAAAAGAGTTATGCAAGTTACAGACAAAGAAGTACTCTTGTTTATTGTTGCAGTTGTAACTTCAGGGTTCATACTTAGCTTTAGAAGATGGGGAGCACCTGAATTTGACTTAATCGTGGGCCTTGTAAACTTTGGGGTATTCACTTTATATTTTACAGTCTTATTTATTATATTCATATTCGTCCAAAGATTTATTGCAACGCTTTATGGTTATAAGGCTTATTTCACTCTTTGGAAATTTGGTCCTGTAGTTGGGGTGCTAATAACTTTTATGACTTACGGCTGGATTCCTTTCTTGTACCTTGGAAATACTATGTTGGAGCCGATAAAAAACTTAAGGATCGGAAGGTATAGGCGTGAAATTCAGTTTAAAGAACTCATGATTGTGGGGGTTTCAGGGCCTTTGGCTTTATTTGCTGTTGTTCTTTTAATCTTAGAGCCTTTATATTTTATATTAGAACTGCCTTTTTTAATCGATTTAATACTTGTCTCGAGCATAATAATATTTTTTACAAGTCTTCCACTGCCCCACACAAACGCTATGAACATATTGCTCTACAGCAGGGCCATATGGCTAAGTCTTGTAATATTTGGCTTAATTAACATAATGCTAATCTTAACGTTGTCCATTTTCTACTACGTTATTAGTCTAATGATGACTTTGACTTTCATATTATTCTTTAAGTATTACTCAAAAGACTTCTTTTAACTCAGCATGCTAAACAAGCCTTTTTGAAACAAATACAAAACAACTATGACTGTTAGAATTGTTATAGGGTATATGAACATTAAGAGTATGTATAATACTATTAGTATATCGATGAAACTTGCAAGGTCTCCTTTAAACATAACTCCTTTCAGTATAAGGTATGCCATGAAGCTTGTCATAAATCTCCCACTTACTAAGCCGTAGTTAAATAAAAGCAAAGCTATCCCTGTTAAAATATCCAAAATTCCCATGAATTTAACTATGAACATATGTTTTGGGAGTTGAAAACAGTATAAAAAACCTTTTTTTTAATGTTTTAAGAGCATAATAATCAAAACATTTATATACTATCTTCTCGAGAGTATAGAGTAAAAACAATTACCTTTAATTTAGGGGGTGCAATATAAAAATGGCAGAAAAAGTAGCAAAAGTTGGAGTAAAAAAAGAAAGTGGTTACCTATACTTTGTAGATAAGCACGGAGATGTTTCCAGAGCTCAAATGGCTAGAGGAGGCGGACAAAAAGGAAAAGCTAAAGCTGAAAAAGTAGCTAAAGCTGGTGTCAAGAAAGAATCTGGCTACCTATACTTCGTAGATAAGCACGGAGATGTTTCCAGAGCTCAAATGGCTAGAGGCAGGAAATAAATTTTAACTTATTTCTTTTTTTTTATAACAATTAACTTCCATATAGAAGATAATTATTTTTATCGTTTACAGTCAGATTTTCCGGATAAAACATAATAAACTATTAATTATTTAGCTAGGTAATGATTATATGACAATATTATATTTGAATGCAAATATTATATATGGGGAATGCTTGAGTTTAGTTTCTAGTACTAAAAGAAAGAAAAAAATTAGAGCTAACATTTTGGAAAAGTTAAAAAGCTATAATTATAAGTTAACTACATCTGTTTTAACAAAGCTAGAGATTATGCAAAGGTTGATAAGAGATGAAAGTTGTTCTATTGTTAAAGCAAGAAATGCTTATTTTAGGATTATGACGGAATATAATATAACTCAAATTTCTAGTTTGAATAAAAAGAATCTTTTGACTAATACCTTTATTGATAGTGTAGCCAGTTCTAATTTGGATTTTAAAGATGCACTACACTTAGACATAGCTTCTAAATATGGATTTGTTGTCGTAACTCATGATAAAAAATTCAAAAAAAGTTTTTCTAAACATAAAGATAAATTAAAATTTTATAACTCTGTTGTAAAACCTGAAGAATTATTCAACAATTAGATCTTTCCACTCAGAAATAGCTTTTTTAGGCATGATAACTTCTGTAATAGTACCGTTCATGTTAACATTTTTTACTACAAACCTTTTGTCTAATTTCTCTTCCATAATAAAGGGATAAGGTTGACATCTTTAAATATTTTACTTGGTGAGATTCGAAAAATGTTGAGTTGATATAAATGAATTATATGTAGAAAATAATTGCTTTCGACTAATAATGTGGTTGTTAAAATATTTTAACACTTATTAATTATTTTTAACATAGATTGTTAAGTGTTAGAAATACCAGTATACTTAGTTGATTATCTTTCTAATCAGGTCTGTCGTGAAGAATATTTTTCCACTGTCTTTTTTAATTGTGTATATGGTGTGGTATAATCCTATTTCATCTCGTATTCCCCTGTCCCCGTAGACTGTTCTAGTTTCGTATATGTGATGAACAATAACATCGTCTCTGTATTCATTAAATGAACTAAGGACTTTAGATCCTCCCATGTTTTTGTTTATTTGTAGTTCATACCCATATAAATTCTACGACTTTTTTCGTCTCCTCTAAACTAAGATTAGTTTGTGTTTGAATTATGTAAATACCATATTCTGTTTGATTCATCTCTTTCAAAAGTGTATCTATATTTTCTTGAAGGCGTGAGGGATTATCTGTTTTGTTGACATAATCTAATAAGTTTATGTATCTAAACATATTTTTTTTGCATAAATGGATTTGGATTTTTATTAGATAAATAGTTTCATTTAACAATGTCCAATTTATCGTGTTTTGTATGTATCGATCGTGGCAAAAACAAACGTGATTAAGATTAACTTCTATATAGAAGATAATTGTGTTATAGATTTGAGAATTTATTTAAATTAAGCTAACTTGCCAAAATACATGGCAGACTTTAGGCGTCAAACCGCATACAAACTAAGCGCAAAAAGAATACTTGAAAGCGAGTATACGCAGATGCAAGGCTGGGTGCCAAACTATTTACAAGTAGGAGACTTAAAAGTTAGCAGAGTAAACTTGATTGGAGTTTTAATAAATAAAGAAAACAGCTTATTAATTGTTGATGATGGAACTGGACAGATACAACTTAGACCTTTCCAAGAAACAATAGATTTTGACACATTAAGTATAGGAGACGTTTTACTGATTATCGGAAGACCAAGAGAGTACAGTAAAGAAAAATACATTGTGCCTGAAATCATAAAAAAATTAGACAACAAGAAATGGCTAGAATTTAGAAAAAAAGAATTGGAGCACCAAGTTATAAAACCAGTTGAAAAACAAGAATACATAGAAGAGCAACCTTCACAATCAACAAACAACTTATCTATAGTAATTGAAAAGATAAGAGAACTAGATGAAGGAGAAGGAGTTGACACTCAAACACTAATTAACGCGCTTCAAATGGAAACCCCTGAAAAACACATTGAAACATTACTAAACGAAGGAGAAATCTTCGAGATAAAACCAGGCAAACTCAAAATCTTAGATTAAAAGATTAGAGGTGTTACAAACACTTCTAAAAGTGCACTGGCTAAAAGCAAAACGAGACTGATAAATAACAAGTCAGCACTATCTAAAACTATTCTTTCAAAATTCTCAGTACCAAAATCATGCCTTATGATAGCTATGCTAATTATTCCTCCTGCTAACGCCGCTGTAAAGTAAGCCAATATCTCGGGGATACCGTGCAAAGAATACATCAGCAAAGCATAACTTATTGTGTCTGTGTACATAAATAACCTGTCAACACCCACTAAGTGAGTAGCCTGAGCTATCTGGGTCTTTATGAAACTGCCAATAGCTGCAGCTATAACTGACGCATTCCAAGTTAATATGAATATTGCTCCAGCTCCAAATAAGAAACTGAAAACAACGGCCAGAATCAACACTTTCAAGTTATTAAAGAATATGATGTTAAAATTTTGCATTTGGGTCTGGGTAACTTTACCAGTAATAGATGTTATCTGATCGAATGTGTGAAGCTGTGCATCAAACATCATAGCTGTCTGTTGCCAAGGTAAAACGAGGAATACAACAATCATACCAAAAAGCATACCAAGAAATAACATGAAAAAAGCCTCTATTGCTTTTGCATGCTCTTTTAACAATTTTTTCTCTGAAAATGGCTTTAAATCTTTTTCTTCTTCGTACTTAATTATAGCATACATTAAAGGAATGGCAGGAATTGTTGTGAAAAAAACGAAGAGCATGCTTTGAGTTGGACCTCCAAGGGCGCTGGCAAGTATAGCTCCAATTATTGCAAACACGAAACCTAAGCCTAAAACTAGTATTTTACGCCTCTCTGCTC
>SKHC01000077.1 GCA_007117145.1 Candidatus Woesearchaeota archaeon | reverse complement strand
TGCTTTAGAAGATGCTATTGATGATGATAATGCAGGAAAGGTTAATGCTAAGATAATTCTTGAATTAGCTAACGGACCTATAAAATCCAGTGCTCAAAACAAAGTGAAAAGCTTTGTACTCCCTGATATTTTAGCAAATAGCGGAGGAGTTATTGTCAGCCATTTTGAATACGTTCAAAACAAGCAAAGTTATTATTGGAAAAAGGAAGAGGTTGAAGAAAAATTAGAAGAGCAGATAATGAATGCTTTTGACAATGTTTACGGAGATAATATGAGAAAGAAGTGTTATGAGTTTGCAATCAAAAGGATTCTTGAAGCTGCAAGAGCCAGAGGGAGATTATGAGTGAGTTTAACAAGTATTTCAGACCTGGGTTTTTGGAGGTTTTCTGTGGCCCTATGAAATCTGGTAAAACGTTGGAGCTGATGCACAGAGTTGAGAGATTAAAATATATGTCTGGAATTAGCATTGCTTATTTTAAGCCTTCAACTGATAAAAGAAGCAAAGGATTTCATTCCAGGTTTCAAAATATTGAGAATAATTGCTATGTTGTGGATAATAGCAGTGAGATTACTGACTTGATTAAAGATGAAAAAATTGTGGTTATGGATGAAGCACAATTCTTTGATGATGGAATATGCTCTGTTACGAATAAGTTATTAGACGAAAAGAAGAATGTTATTATTGCAGGTCTGGATCTTGACTTTAAGGGTGATCCTTTTGGTCCAATGCCAAACATTTTGGCTTTGGCAAACGAGATTACTAAGCTTTCAGGTATTTGTGATTACAAGGGTTGTAATAATCCTGCTTATTTTACTCAAAGATTGATTAATGGAGAGCCTGCCAGTAGAGAAAGCCCTTTAGTTCTAGTTGGTGATAAGGATTATTACGAGACTAGGTGTAGAAAGCACCACCAAGTATTAGAATGATAAGTTTTAAAAAAAGAGTTAGTATCTGTTTTCTTTATGAGTTATGGAGTTCACGTTGTTGGAGCTGTGTATGGTGTTGATTTTAAGAGTTTAGACAAAGTAAAACAGGTAAAGAAGTTCTTAGTTGAAACTGTTAAAGAGAGTAATCTTTCATATCTTAGTGATAAGTTTCACCAGTTTGAACCTCACGGAGTTACAGGAGTTATTTTGCTTGCTGAGAGCCATATAAGTATTCATACTTGGCCAGAGGATGGTTTTGCAGCAATAGATATTTTTACGTGTGGCCCTAAAGCTGATGCTGTTTTTGCTTTTGACTTATTAACAAGTAAGCTAAATCCAAAGCGAGTTGAAAAACAAGTTATTGTTAGATGATTTTTTATAGTTTAACTTATTTCTTTTTTTTTATGAGTGGCGTTGAAGAAATTATCCTTGACACGTTAAGTTTAGATAAGCAAGCTATCGTGTTTGTGAATAGTAAGAGGAGTGCTGAGAGTCGAGCAGAAAATATTTCTAAGCAAATTAAAACGTCAAATGAATTACTGGAAAAGATAAGTGATAGTGTTTTGAAAGCTCTTTCTAATCCGACAAAGCAATGCAAGCGCCTTGCTCTTTGCATAAAAAAAGGGATTGCGTTTCACCACGCAGGGCTTTCAAGCATTCAAAGAGATTTAGTAGAAGAAGGTTTTAGAAACCGTGTGATTAAAGTGATTGTTGCCACTCCAACTTTAGCCATCGGTGTTGATTTGCCAGCGTTCAGAGTTATCATTCGTGATTTGAAAAGGTATAGCGGGTTTGGCATGCAATACATCCCTGTTTTAGAGTATCACCAGCAAGCTGGACGTGCTGGAAGGCCAAGTTTTGATTCGAAAGGAGAAGCTATCATCATCGCAAAAGATGTCATTGAAAGGGAGGAGCTTTGGCAAAAATATGTTAATGGTAAGCCTGAAAATATTTATAGTAAATTGGCTGTGGAGCCTGTGCTTAGAATTTATGTTTTGAGTCTTATCAGCGGAGGATTTGTTAAAAGTTTTGATGAATTATTTGAATTTATGGGTAATACATTTTATGCTCATCAATACGGTGATATGGATAGGCTTAAAGTTATTCTTGTTAAGACTATTAAGAGTCTTGTTAGCTGGGATTTCTTGGAGGAATTTGAGGGGGAGATTTTGGCAACTAGGCTTGGGAGTCGTGTTAGTGAGTTATACTTAGACCCGTACACTGCTAATTATTTGCTTGAAAACTATGACGCTGATTTTGATGATTTTAGTTTACTACAATTGATTTGTTGGACTTTGGAGATGCGCCCTTTGATGAGGACTCGTAAAGCTGAGGAAAATCTTATCTTTGATAAAATTGTGAATTCAAAGCTTTTGGTTGAGGAGCCTGATAGTTATAGTGATGAGTTTGAAGAGTTTTTGCACAGTGTTAAAACCGCAAGTGTTCTTGTTGATTGGATGAGTGAGGTTACAGAGGAAAAGTTGTACGAAAAATGGGGTTGCGCTCCTGGTGAGCTTAATGCTAAGCTTGAAAGGGGGAATTGGCTTTTGTATAGTTTGTATGAGCTTTTAAAGATTCGAGGTTATAAAAATATTGGTAGGATACTTAGAATTCAAACTAGGCTTAAGGCTGGTGTTAAAGAGGAGCTTTTGGCATTGCTTAGGCTTAAAAACATTGGTAGGGTTAGAGCAAGAAAACTATACGATAACAAGATTTGTGATTTGGGTGATGTGAAGAAAGCTGACATGACTAGTTTAACTCAGATTCTTGGAGAAAAACTCGCAGTTGATGTTAAAGCTCAACTTGGCATAGTTGAAAAGCCTGTTAAGTTGAATAAGCGTAAAGGTCAAATTAATCTTAATGATTTTAGCTAATTATTTTAACACGTAATACTTTTTGTGTTTTACATATGTTACTTTTTGGCCTGGTTTTAGTTTAACGTCATACGGGTTTTTTGCTGGTTGGCTTTCATAGTTTTCATTGAATATTTCAAGTCTTGGCTTTGTTTTTGTTACTTGGCTTTTTTGTTTTTCAATTAAGACTGGTTGCTCTTGATTTGTAGAAAACGTGAATTTTTTTTCTTTTTCTAAGTTGAACGCAGTGTTTTCTTTTCCAAGTCCTGTAATAGCTAAAGGCATGTCATTTAGTAGTACTATGTCTCCAACTCTATAGTTTGGAATTGTTATAAGAACGTTTATTCTGTATATGTCTTTGCTTGTCTGCCTGTTTTTTGAGAATAATTGGCGGTTCATCTCTATGCTTCCTGAAAAGTTTTTTTGGATTTTACCGGCTGTTTTCAAAATCTTTTTTTTGTCTACAAAGTAATAGTCACTTGAATTATCTTTGTGTACTTGGTTGTTTATCTGTATTTTTTCTTTTAAGAGCAAATTTTTTATGTATTTATTCACGTCTGGCCTTGTGTTTCTAACTTGTAGTATTCCTTCAAAGTACTCGCTTCCACTTTTTGCTATGTTTGGGCTGTATGTTACTTCGACGTAGATGATTACTTCAAATTCTGCTCCTTCAACTTCAACGAATACCGGCAAGTCTTTTTTGAGGCCTGGTTTGTTTAACAATTCGTATTGTTCTAGCCCTTGTATTAATTCTACTTTCCTTGGTATGTGCATCTTTAATAGTTTCTTTGTGAGACTTTCAAGGGTTTTGAATTTTGACCATTTTCCTTTGTAAAAATACCTGTTTGAAGGGCATAGTCTTATTTTAAGTGGTTTGTATTCTAATGTTATTGGTGAGCAATCCTTGCAAAATGTTCCTTTCAACACTTTTTTTCCGCATTTCGGACAAAATTTTTCCATTTTTAGTTTAAGTATTGGATATATATTTAAATCATTGTTGATTTTTCTGTTTTTACATGAAAGAAAAACTTAAGAGGTTTTGGAATTTTTTGTGGCATGATGACTCTTTTCTTAGCTGGGTTACTCTTGCAATCATAGTTTTTGTAGGTTTCAAATACGTAGTTTACCCTTTGATTGGCTTTGCAATTGGAACTAGTCTTCCTGTGGTCGCTGTGATTTCTGAGAGTATGGAGCACCGCGTGAACGTAGATGGTGAAGGAGTTTATTATATGTGTGGGATTAGTTTTTCAAGTCGGCCAGACTCAGTATCGTTTGAGAGGTGGTGGAGGATTTGCGGAGAGTGGTATGAAGATAACACAGATATAACTCTAGAAGATTTTGAAGAGTTTAAGTTTAGAGATGGGTTTAACAAAGGAGATATAATTATCGCCAGAGGTAAAAAACCAGAAAACATACAAGTTGGTGAAGTCATAATTTTTCAAGCGACTCAACCCGTTCCAATTATTCACAGAGTTATTGATGTTCGAGAAGAAGGAAGTACTTTTTATTTTACTGCTAAAGGAGATAACAACGCTGATGTGAATTCTGCCATCGGTGAAAATAGGATTCATGAAGATAACGTTATAGGAGTAGCGGTTTTCAAGATTCCATACATCGGATATTTTAGGGTTTGGCTTGGTCAAATCCTTGGGTTTTGAATGAAAAATAATTTAAAAAAAACCGTTTTCTTTTTTGTTAGGTGATATATTTTGAAAATACTTGTAATTTATGGGCACCCAAACAAGAAAGGTCACAATGGTGCTATTTTAAAAAATGTGGTTAAAAAGTTAAAGGAAAGACATATAGAATATGAAGTCTTAGATTTGTATCATATCAAGTTTAATCCTGTTCTTGATGAAACTGAGCTTTACACTCAAG
>SKHC01000050.1 GCA_007117145.1 Candidatus Woesearchaeota archaeon | reverse complement strand
CCTCCAACTATTTTGAGTTTTTCTCCAAGCAACGAATCAAATATTGTGTTAAAGCAAAACAACACGATAGAGTTTACTCAGTCAAGTGAAGATTATTATAATCAAACATTAACAGTTGAGTGGTTTATCAATGGAGAGTTAAATTCTTCTAATGAATCTTTTGTTTTTGATAGTTTCAATTTAAGCCTTGACACGTACATAATTGTATTAAATGTGAGCAACGAGAACGCTTCAAGCATAATTACTTGGGTCGTTGAACTTGTCAATAATCAGCCACCAGTATTTTCTGGTATGATAAGCAGTATAACTGTATATATAGGTGATAGTCAAACTCTTGTTGATGATCTCAGAGATTACTTTTCAGATCCTGATGGAGACCAACTTACGTACACTTTAGAAGTGCAAGATGGTATGAGTGAAAATGTTGATATTGACATTTATAATCATAGAGCAATTGTTTTAGGTGAAACTATTTCGAAAAGAGATTACAGGATATATGCAAGTGATGGAATTGAAAACGTTTCAAGTAACTTATTTGAAATAGATGTAAGACCACAGCCAACCAGTCCCTCTCCAAGCGGAGGAGATACTACTGGAGGAGCTATGCCTCCCCCACCTAGTACTTCGACACAAGTTGCTGATGATTTAGAAGCACAAGCAGAGGAAATCATTGCTCAGTCCACACAAATTGTAAGAGATGAATCTTCTTCTCCAAGACAAGAAACACCTGGGGAAATTAGGTTTATTAGTAAAACTCAAGGAGTCAATATTGAAGTGAGTGAAATTACTTATACTGATGTTTTGCCTTCAAACGTTGTTTACAAAGTTATCGAAATAACGGCAGATACAAACGAAGAGACTGTTGTCGAGTTTGAAGTTGAAAAGAGTTGGCTTGCAAGCAATGAATTGTCTCCATCAGATGTCGCACTTTTCAAGCTTGATGGTGATTGGGTTGAGCTGGTAACAAGTGTTGTTAGAGAAACTGATACTACTTTTGTTTATGAAAGCCAAGTCCCAAGTTTTAGTATCTTCGCGATTTCTAAAAAAGTGGAAGAAGAAAAAGAATCTAATCTTGCTAACTTCTTGTTTTACTTGGTGAGTGCTGTGTTTAGTATTGGAGCTATTCTCGCAGTCATAATACTTGTTGAAAAGTATGCAAAGAAACATGCTGAAGTAAAAGTTACTGAATTTAATCAAAAGCAAAAAATAGAAGTGGATAATATTAGCTCGTTAAAACAAAGAGTTGATGACTTGATCAAAAAAGAAGATTTTAAAGGTGCTAAGACTGCTTATCATGAACTGAAAAAAGAGTATGATACCAACCCTTACTTAGATGATAATACTAAAAAGAAACACAGGAAAGACATTTTAGATTATTTTAATAGAATTAAAGAATCAAATAAAAAATAGTTGTTACTTAGCTACTAGTTTTACTAAGTCTATTAGTCGGTTGCTATAGCCCCATTCGTTATCGTACCAACTCACAACTTTCACTAGCCTTCCATCTATTACGTTTGTGCATTTACTGTCAAAGATGCTTGAATGTGGGTTTCCAACAATATCTGAGCTGACTATTGGATCTTCTGTGTATTCTATCACATCTTTTAAATGATGACTCGCAACGTTTTTGAACAACTCATTTACTTGTTGTACAGTCACATCTTTTTTTAGTGTGCAGGTAAAATCTGTTATGCTTCCATCAACCACAGGTACTCTAAGGGCTATTCCATCAAGTTTCCCGCTTAGATGAGGCATTACTTGGCTTACTGCTTTTGCTGCTCCTGTTGTTGTTGGAACTATGTTTTGGGCTGCACTTCTAGCTCTTCTAAGATCGCTATGTGGACCATCTACTAGTCTTTGGTCTGCTGTGTATGCATGAACTGTTGTCATCATACCTTTTTCAACGCCAAAATTATCATCTAATACTTTAACTAGAGGTGCTAGACAATTAGTTGTGCAACTTGCATTACTTACGATTTCTTCTCCTTTATAATCGTGCTCGTTTACTCCTTTTACTATTGTTAGTATGTCTTTGTCTTTTGCTGGCGCGCTAAGTATCACTTTTTTTGCTCCTGCTTTTATGTGTAGATTCGCTTTTTCTTTTGTTAAAAAGAATCCTGTGCTTTCAATTACTACATCTATGTTTAGCTCTTTCCAGGGCAAATTAGAAGGGTCTTTTTCTGATAATACTTTTAGTTGTTTTCCATTTATGTATAAGTTGTGCTCATCACTTGTTACTTCTTTTCCAAGTTTTCCATGCGCTGAGTCATATTTTAGTAAATGTGCTAATGTTTTTGTATCTGTTAAATCGTTTATAGCCACGAATTCTATTTCTTTATCTTGGCCTGCTCTAAAAACCATGCGACCGATTCTTCCAAATCCGTTAATTGCAACTCTGATCATAATAATCCACCTCTATGTTTACAAAACTGTTTGCAGGTATTTAAAAAAGCGTAATCACTTTATGTTAGTAAATAATATAAATCAGTATTGATTTCCTTATATTTATGAGAGACTTGTTTGAAAGACATAACGGATATTTGGTAAGAAATGCTCCTGAAACGGCATTGATCAATGGTCGCTTTAAAGGTAGTAATCGTTCTAAAGGAAATGTTTTGACTGATTTCACCTCTGTTTATCTTGGGGGAGAAGAAAGTACTATTTTTGGTAGAATTGAGCTTAAAAATCATACGTTGCCTGAAGTTAAAATTAACGATCTTGAAGTTATGGCTCTTGAAGGTGATGAAATTTTCACTCATAATGATACATTTGATGAACTTATTACTTTATCTAACTACGTAATTGATGCTGATGATAAGTTTAGAACTATTAGTGATTTGAGAAATTTTCCTAATCGCAATAGTAGACAGCATTTAATGTTTTTGAGAAATAATCTGGTTAAACAATTTGAAGATACTGGAGCAAAATACGCACTTCTCGGTAAGCCTCTAATTAGAGTTAAAGAGCTTCCAGGGACTCAAACTAATATTTTTTATGAGAAACCTGATGATTCTTACACTGGAAGGATTATTGGTTCAGCATTATTATTAAAATAAAAAAAAAGAATTTTTAGGATTTATAATCCTAATTGTTTTTCTTTCTCAGCAAGTTTTAGCTTAGTTTTAATTACCGTATCTGGGTTTAGACTCATGCTGTGTATTCCAGCCTCGACGAGGAATTCTGCAAAGTCTGGGAAGTCACTTGGTGCCTGACCACATATCCCTATGTATTTTCCTCGGTCATTTGCTTTTTTAATTACGTCTCTGAGTAATTTTTTGACTGCTTCGTTTCTCTCATCATATACGTGGCTTACTAGTTCTGAGTCTCTGTCTACTCCAAGTGTTAGCTGTGTTAAATCATTGCTTCCTATGCTGAATCCATCGAATATGTCTAAGAATTCATCTGCTAGTATTACGTTACTTGGGATTTCACACATAACATATACTTTTAATCCGTTTTCTCCTTGTTTTAAGCCGTTTTCTTCCATTACTTGCAAGACTTTCTTTCCTTCTTCAACTGTCCTACAAAACGGTATCATTATAGTTACGTTTGTAAGCCCAAATTCTTCTCTAACTTTTAGCAGGGCTTTACATTCCAAGTCGAATGCTGGCCTATATTTTTCTGAGTAATAACGTGAGGCGCCTCTCCAACCTATCATCGGGTTTTCTTCTTTTGGCTCATGCTCACTTCCTCCAAGTAGGTTTGCATACTCGTTTGTTTTGAAATCTGACAGTCTCACAATCACTGGTTTTGGATAAAACGCAGCTCCAAGTGTTCCTACTCCTTCTGCTAATTTATCTATGAAGAATTGTGCTTTGTCTTCGTATCCCTTGGTTATTACATCGATTTTGCTTTTCAACGTTTTATCTTTTATATCGTCATATCCAAGCAATGCTAATGGGTGCACTATTATGCTTGTGTTGATTATGAATTCTTCTCTTGCAAGTCCTACTCCATCGTTTGGTGTGAAGCTTTTTTCGAATGCTTGGCTTGGCGTTGCTAGGTTCATCATAATCTTCGTCTTTGTTTGTGGCAAGCTTGACATATCTGTTTCTTCTATTTCAAATGGTACTAAGCCTTTGTATACGTAGCCTTCATCGCCTTGACTACAATCAGCTGTTATTTCTTGTCCGTTGTGTATGTCTTTAGTAGCAGTTCCACACCCCACTATACATGGTATTCCAAGCTCTCTTGAAATGATTGCTGCGTGGCATGTTCTTCCGCCTCTGTTGGTTATTATCGCAGAGGCTATTTTCATGATAGGCTCCCAATCAGGGTCTGTCATGTCTGTTACTAATACTTCGCCTTTTTTGAACAAGTTTATGTCTTTTACTTCTTTGATTACGTTAGCTTTTCCTTGTCCAATCCTCTCACCTACGCTTTTCCCGGTTACTAGCTCTTCCCCTTTTTCTTTTAATACGTATTTGATTAACTTGTTTTGGTCTTTTCTGCTTTGAACGGTTTCTGGTCTTGCTTGTACGATGAATAACTCTCCTGTTTCTCCATCTTTTGCCCATTCCATATCCATTGGTTTAAAGTATCCTGCTTTCTCTGAGTAATGGTCTTCTATTATCACAGACCATCTTGCAAGTTTTAAAACTTCATCGTCTGTTATGCAAAATTTGTCTCTTTCTTCTTGCGGAACATTGACGTTTTTTACAGGGTTGTTTCCTTGATG
>SKHC01000034.1 GCA_007117145.1 Candidatus Woesearchaeota archaeon | reverse complement strand
TATCCCTTACTTTCCAATTCTTTAACCCCGTCTCTAAACGTGCAAGCCTGCGTTGTGCAACCAGGTGTATTGTCTTTTGGATAAAAATACAAAACAACTTTTTCATCCCAATAATTTGAAATCTTATGAGTCTTATCATCACTACCAAAAAGCTCGAAATCAGGTGCTTTATCTGCTTTATTAAGTGTCATAATTACTTGGAAATAAATATCTATTTAAAGTATTTTCGTATTAATAAAGCAAGATGGACTTCAAAACAAAAGTTTACAGCGTTGTAAGCAAAATACCAAGAGGAAAAGTGATGACATACAAACAATTAGGACGCAAAATAAACAGCAAAGCATACAGAGCAATTGGAAACGCGTTAAACTCAAACACTGATTTTGAAAACATACCTTGCCACAGAGTTGTAAAAACAAATGGTTTTACAGGAGGATATGTTAAGGGTGAAATAGAAAAAGAAAAACTCCTAAGAAAAGAAGGAATAACGATTAAAAACGGTAAAATTACCAGTTTTAAAGACCATAATTTGAAAAATTATTTAAAACACTAAGACTTTACTTACTTGATGGTTTCGAAAAATATTCTATTAATAATGCTGGTAGTATTGTCACTTCCAGTAATGATGGCGCAAGAAACAACGACGAGAACAGCCCTGGAAACTGATGCGGTTTCAGCAGACGCAGAAGTTAGAACAGTGGCTCTAAGAGACTTCGTATCAAGAACAAGAGCACAAATACAACTAAATTTCGGTGGAGAAGTATTTAGAGGACAATCCATCCTTCATTTAGATAGTATTAACTTAGAAGAAGGCGAAACGTACAGATGTGGCGCTGGAGAGCAAGGTCAAATTGTATGTCAAAGTTCTACAAGTGATGACTTATGGTGTTGGGGAAGAGGAGAATTAAGTAGATGCCCTAGAGAATTAAGCGAAGCAGACAACCTTAGAATATCAGCTGGTGGTGGCGCTGGAAAAGTAAGCATACAAGACTTCACAACGAAATCAGAAAGAGATGATGAAATAGAAGTGTTATCATGGTCTTGGGGAAGAGCAAATCCTACTGCCGGCTTTGACGATGCTGATGAAGAGGAGCTAGTATTAGAATATGCGTGGTTTGTAAACTCTAAAGCTTCCGGTGATGAAAAGCCTGCTGAAACACTAAGTTTAAGCTTTACAAAAATCGAAATGGCAGGTTTTGAAGATGACGATTCAATAACAGTAGTGATTGAAGATATAAGAGTACCTGAACACGGATTACTATTTGGAACACTAACACTTGAAGGAGAAGCTAAAAAAGCAGTAACAGGAAGAAATCCTCAAACAGGAAAAGAAATTCAAATAGCTGCAGGACTTGGTGAAGAAGATCAAGAAAGACCTGAAGAAGAAAGAAGACCAGATTACTTAGATGTTGACGATGACGGAGACGGAGTTCCTACAACTATGGAAACTAATCGTGGTGTTATTCACAGAGATTTAGCAGCTAGAAACGCTTTGGAGTGGAGTGAAGAGGAACGAGAGCAAGTAAGAGAAACTCTGCAAAATATGGAAACACTTCAAGGAAGAGATTTTGGTTTGGCTGTTGCTTTAAGCGCAAGTGAAAACGAAAGAGTTCGAAGTGTAAAATACGATGAAGAAAGAAACGTAGTAGAAATTGAACACGAAGAAGACATGAGACTACTTGGCTTTATCAGAATGAATGCCAAATCAAAAACAACTGTGCATGAAGATGGAACTGAAGAGACAAGAAGACCTTGGTGGAGTTTCCTAGCTACAAAGCCTGCTGAATCAGCTGAAGGAAATTCAACAAGTGGTAGTGGCAGATTCGGATATAGTATTGAAGAAGGCAAAAAATTATAATTGTTTTTTCTTTTTTTTTAATTTATATTTCTAAGACACCTTTGAGCAGAATTATCATTAATAATCAAGTTACATAAAGTCTCATCATTAGTAATCTTTGAAATGCTTTCATAACAGTTATCTCTATCTCCATCTCCTTCAATCCTTGCACAAAGACTTGGATTAACAAGTGACAAAGCTATTTGCCTATTACACTGATCTTGCAAACCAGGACTTGTTATCTTATCACAAATCTCATAATCTCTATTTCTAAGACCTATGTGCAAATAACAATTTTCTCTGTGCTGACCTAAAGGAACATCTTCACAATACTTTGGATCTCCAATCTCGATTGCGGTATCAGACAAACACTTATTTCTATCAAAAGGATATTCTTCCTCACTAATTCTTGTACAGTGAGCAGGCCTTTTTGTTTCAACAGCTACTTGTTGGACACATAACACATAAGGAGTTTCACTTAATTCATCACAAACACCAACGTCTTTTTTACTAACAGCAACATCAATCACGCACCTGCTAACAAAACCAGCACCTTCAATTCTTTGACAAGGACCTGTGTCTCCAAGAGCCTTTGCAACCCTAGTTAAACAATTGTCTCTTCTCCTATCTTCCATGTCTTCACACAAATCAGGGTCTTTAGCCCTGACTGCTGCTTGAATTTCTTCATCTAATGCAAGGTCTAGCCCACAGCCTGAAATAAGCAGAACAAGTACTAAGCCAAACAAAAAGATTAGCTTCATAGAATATACTTATTGGTAAAACGAACTTAAATATTTAACTACTTATTTTGTTTAAAACTTCTTTTTCAATTTTCTTCTGCAAAGAATCATTACCAAAAGAAGAATCAAAATACTCATTAAGTAAGTTATCGCATTTGCCATAGCTATGCTTGATTACAAACACTAAGTATTTGATGTTGTTAAACAAGTTTTTTAACGCGTTTTTGTCAACTATGTCTGTGTTTGCTTGACTTTCTATCTTTGATGCTGAGTTAATCAGACCATTTACAAAGTTAGTAAATTCACTCATCTGATTTAGTAAATCACTTCTAGGATTATTTGTTTCTAACTGGTGCGCAATACCTCTTCTTATTTCTAAAGCTTGTTTTACTCTTTGTTTTAGCTCATCTAACAAGTTTAGAAATTCAACTTCTTTTTTGTACTTATTATTAAGCTCTGCGTTTTTTTCAATTATCCTAGCTAAAATATCATCCATGAACTTTTAATTGTGTTGTTTGTTTAAATATTTTTAGGATGAGACAAATATTTTTCTAAAATCATCAACAGGAGCAAAACCATCAGTGAAAACCATACTATCTCTAAAATCAAAATTATCTCTTTTAGTATCTAAAACGTCCTGGTATATCTGAGAAGAAATTGGAGAATCTAAATCTGTTGCTATAATTATTTTACAACAATCAGCAAATTCATAAACATCAACAGTTTCAAATGAAAGTGACATAGTATTCATAACGGATTTTAAAAAGTCTTCATCTCTTGAACTCATAGGAATGTTTTTTACAAAAACGCCTTGCTTGTTTAATCTTTGTTTTGTAATTTCGTAAAACTCTTTTGTAACCAAATGGAATGGGATAACATAACTATTATGCTGGTCATATTTTGCAACATCTACAACAATCAAATCATATTTTTCATTAGTGTTTTGAATAAAAACTCTCCCATCATTAACAAATGTTGAAAGTCCTTCAATATGATCTCCAATCCCAAAATAAGTTTTAGTAACATCAACCATTACAGGATTAATATCTACTGCGGAAACAGTCATATTATGCCTATGCAAAAGATTTCTTTGCAAAGTACCGCTTGCAAGTCCAATTGTTAATGCAGTTTTAAGGTTCGGATTGTATGCAAACACAACTTCGATTCCTGACAAATACTCCCAATGTTTAACTTGCTTTGTTGGAGAGTCAATATTTACAGCGCCCATGTCTCCTCCGTTATGAGTTACAGTTCTAACTCTATCTCTATCTCTAACAGAAACCAAACCATAAGGACTGTTAATATCAACATGCAAAGGAATAGTCAAATTAGTGTATGGAACAGAAGTTAGATAATCAACTGAATCATCAAACTCAAAAGAAGCTCTATCAAGACCTTGGGTTTGAATGGAAAGCGAAGTATACAATATGAAAAGTATAATTGAAATAACTAAAAAAATGTTTAGATTTCTCAAATAAAAAAATAATATAAGTAATAAAAAAGCTAAGATGAAAAGACTTGCAGTGATTGTAAAAAACAAAGTGAAAATAAAAGTAGTCACAAGAGTTCCAACAACACTACCAATAGTTGAAATAGAATAAAGACTTCCAGAAACTTGACCGACAGTTTTCAAATCTTTAACAGTAAGCTTAATTGCATAAGGACTTACAGTTCCAATGATTACACTTGGAATTAAAAAAAGAATAAACGAAGTAACTAACGGTTGCAAAATAAAAGGTAAAAAACCAAAAAAATCAACAACTGGTTTATACACAAAAGTTATAGGCAGAATAGTCAAAACATTAATCAGTATTAAGTTACTCAAATACTTCTTTGTAGGGTATCTGTCTGCTAAATATCCTCCGAGGTAATACCCTGCACTTAATGCAATTAAGAAGATGCTAATAATTGAACCCCAAACATAAACGCTGTTACCATAATATGGTGCAAGAAGTCTGCCTCCAATTATTTCAAGACCCATTAAAACTGCACCTGCTATGAAAACAGTTATGCTTATTTCTTTGAAAGGAGTTTTCTTTTTAACCATTTGAGATTGATATAGAGTGTTTCAATTAATTATATAAAAGTTTGTAAGTAATTAACTTCTATATGGAAAATAAATAAAAATATTTAGTTTTGATAAGTCTACTTT
>SKHC01000066.1 GCA_007117145.1 Candidatus Woesearchaeota archaeon | reverse complement strand
ATTGCTCCAAGAGAAGAAGTTGAAAAGGAAGATGTTGATTCTGCTTTTGAAAAAGAAGATTAAGCGTTTATTTCTTGTTTTCGATTATAGGATTAGAAAATGATTTCTCTTTTCCTTTATCAGAGATATTAATTGAACCTGTACCTAATAAGAATATATCTTTGTTCTTTTCTAAGAACAGATATTGTTTTTTTAACCTATCAGTTATCTTCTCTTCAAAATCCTCTTCTTTTTCAAGCTCCACTTCTATCGGGACTTCCGGCTTTTCAATTTCTTCAAACAAGCTTTGCATTTTAGAATCGTCAACGTCGAAGTAATCGTGGAACTTCTCTGTTACTTTAACTTTGTAACTCCTACTATACCTCTCACGTGTGATAAATTTTTTCTCTTCCAAAAAACTAATATGATCATACGCAGATGTACCTCTGGTGTTTATTATCTCTGATTGTAGCACAGGGCTTTTGTACGCAATTAAAGCTAAGGTTTCCATTATTGGCTTTGGCATCTCAACTCCAGACACTACTTCTTGAACTAAATCAGAAAAATCTTGTTTAACAGTTAACTTATAAGTTGAATCATCATTTGAAACATCTAAGCTAGAATCAATTTTTTCATAATGATCTTTTAAATCTTGAAGTGCACTCTCAGTTTTTTTCTTTGACAAATTGCATATTCTAGCTAGCTCATCAACACTGATATAACTCCCACTTGCAAAAAGCACAGCCTCAATTTTTTTCCAATCACTCATAAAAACCAATAACACACAAATAGCTTTTAAATCTTGCTATTTAACTTTAGTGTACTTACCTTTGTCTTTTTTCAAAAGACCGATTTTAACCATGTCTTCAAGGTAAGGAGTTACATGCTCTGTTTTTAAACCTAAAGGCTCACCAATAGTTTCAGCAGGTAAACTCTTATCTGAAAGCATAAGCGCAACACTGTTTTGAAGCAATGCGTTAAAGTTCATCTGAAGCCCTTTAACTTTGTTTGCAGAATCAACATGTCTCGCATTAGTTTCATGCAGTAAAGCCAAAGTATCAGCAAAGAAATCGGTCATATCACTATCTTTAAATGTGAACTTAGAAGGTGCCATGATATCAATGTTTGCAGGCATATAATTAAATGCTAAATAACTAAGCCTGTAAAAGTTTTTAACAAGCATCTCTGCCTCTAAAAACGCACCAAACAAACCTTTCTCAGTTTCTTCAGCAGGACCTATCTCACTTTCAATAATTTTAACTCCATCTTCTTTTTCAATTTGTCCTTTGAGCAATTGAATAGTTTTATCTATGTGCTCTTTAGGATTACCTATAACTTCAAAAAGAATTTTAACCTGAATGTAACCATCATCTAGCAAGTCTTTTATTTCGCTTTGTTTCATAGTAACTGTGGTTTACAGAGTACTATAAAAATATTATGATTAAAAACCAAATATTCTGCCAAGAACAAGTCTAACCCTGCTAACTTGAGGTGGAGTTATTTGGATTGAGGGAGGAGTCATGTTTTTTTGCTCTTCAACCTCTTCTTCAATTACTGTGAGATTCAATTTTATGTGTTTCAAATCCTTTAATTCATCTGCTGAATCATATAAAAGTCCAACTATAACCTCGTTTGGATGAGTGATGCCAACTTCTAAACTGCCAGTTCTAGTTGTAATCGGTGTTGAAAAGTTTCCCTTGCTAGTAAGTATATCGAGTCTGCCACTAAACGTGTTCTCGACCAGATAATTTACGTTTAAAGTTTCTTCAAACAATTGTTTTCTTGTGTAAAAGCTCGAAAGTTTCGGATTCAAAATTATGGGGGGCTCTTCTTTTTCAACTCCGAAAACAAACACTTTTTCCTCATGATGCAAATCAAGCCCAGACACAACGACGTGGTAAACACCAGAGTACTCAATACTCTTTTCAGGAAGATACAAAGGCATAATAAAACTAAACTTTTCTGTGTCAACATAAACTTTTATTTCATCACTATACCTAACTCCGTTTTGCTCAAGAAACACTGAGAGAACTCTTTTAGTAGAATCTTTAACACCGTTAACTTCAACGTTAAACTTATCTCCAAAATTTACAATATCTGGAACCCTAACTTCAAGAAAAGGTTCAGCCGTGGGATTTGTAGAGCCAACAACACCTTTTGTGCTTAAAGCACAATCTTGAACTTCTCCTTTGATTACAAAAGATTTTTCGATTAAATCATGATTTGGAGTAAAACTTTTCTTAGCACTACTAGTTGTATGAACAGGATTTCTAACAATTACACCGTGTAAGTCTTCGATCCAGTAAGTAACAGGCAAAGGATAAGTTGACTTGCAAAAATCAAACGAATACCTTATAGTCTCACCACTTCTAACCACCTCGTCATCGATTTTAAGGTTGAAGTCGCACTCACAATGATTCTCTTCTTGAATTAACTCTTCAAGTTCTTCTTCACTTTCATCATCTTCAAAGTTTAATGTTGCATTAATTGTTTTACAAACAAAATTATTATCTAGGTTAGGGTCTTCAAAGTTTAAAGGAGTTACGTTAACACAAAACTCGTGAACACCCAAACCCAATTCAAACGTGGGAGGACCTGCCCTTGTAAACCTGTTCAGAGTCCTTGAATAATTACCAGAAACATCGTTGTGACTGTATTCAACAAACACGTTTAAACTATCTGTTTGACCTGTCTGATGGTCATTATTAGTCAACTGCCAAACCTCCGAATAATTATCAGGCAAAACTTTTGATTCTAACAAAAAATCAACGCTCACATCTCTAACTACAACTGAAGCATCAATTCCTGCAGTGATTAGTAACAATAGCAATAACATACACTTTGAAGAGTTATACAATTTAAAATTTGTATCTGAATAAAAATCGGAAAAAACAATCTAAAACACGAAAATAATTTACTAGTATTCGACAGAATGAATCCCTAATTCTTCTGCATTACCAACAATTTCGGTTTGCATTAACTCAATGAAGTGCTTAACACAATTATATTCATAACCTTCAGGAATCGTTTTGTGTATGCCCATAGAAGAATTTAGCAGATTACATGTTATTTCAAGAACACCCTTACCCATTTTTCCAAACGCCGAAAGCTCAGCATTTACCAGGATGTGATACATTGGAGCAAGACTATTTGTCTTTCTGAGTAAGTATTCGGTTTGAACATCTCTGTTTCTAATAGTTTTTGCTCTAAGATGAACATCGTAATCGTCGTTTACAGTATGAATATCTCTCCAAGTATGGCGCTCATAGCTTTGTTTTGCTTTATTTACGAAATCATCTATCGACCCATTCATTTTAACCACTTCGGAATAGAGTATATTTTAAATGGTTTTTTGTTTTTGAAATAGAAACAATTAAAAGACATGACTGAAATAAAAATAGTAAAATGGAATTAATATTTCACGGTGGAGCAAGAGAAGTAGGCAGAAGTTGTATTGAATTAAAACTAGACAATGGCGAAAGATACCTTTTAGATGTTGGAATAAAATTCAAAGAAAACGGTTTAATGCTACCAGAAAACGTAGACAAAATAAACGAAGTAGACGCGGTATTCTTAAGCCACGCACACCTAGACCACAGCGGAGGCCTGCCATTATTTGAACACCAACAATTACACGGACCAATATTTACAACCAGGCAAACAATTGCGATAAGCAAAATAATGCTAAAAGACTCATTCAAAGTAGCAAGAATTAGACACATGCACTCAGCATACAACAAAACAGACTTACAAAAAGTAGACGAAGACATTAAAAAAGTGAGCTTTGACAAATGGTACAAACACAAAAGCATACGATTCAAATTCTTAAACGCAGGACACATACCTGGAAGCTCAATGATATTAATTTCTGCAGAAGGAAAACAAGTGTTATACACTGCAGATATAAACTCCGAGAAAACAAACCTGATGTTTCCAGTAACTATAAATGAAGAGCTTAAAGGAAAACTAGACGTTTTAATAACAGAAAGCACAAACGGTCACAGAACTCTGCCAAGAAGAGATGATTTAAACGAAAGATTCCTAAAAAGCATGGAAGAAACCATAGCTAACAAAGGAAGCTGTATAATCCCTGTTTTCAGTGTTGGAAGAGCACAAGAAATCATGATACTGTTAGCAAAAAAACAATGGCCAGTCCCAATATACAGTGAAGGACTATGTAATAAGGTAACAAGGCAAGTACTTGCAAACAAAAGCAAATACATAGATAACAAAGGCGTACTTAGCCACATGTTTTACGAGAGGATAAACTGGATTAGCAGTGAAAAGAAAAGGAAAAGAGCACTAGAAAAACAAGGAATATACATAATGACCTCAGGAATGCTTCAAGGAGGCCCAGTACTTAGTTACATAAAAGAGCTATGGCACGATCCCAAATCCAAAATATTTTTGGTAGGCTACCAATGTAAAAATACAAATGGTCGCCATTTAATAGATGACGGATATGTATACATTGATGGGTGGAGAACATATGTTAAATGCGGAGTAGAAAAATTTGACTTCAGCGGACACTTAGACATAGAAGACTTAAAAAAATTCGTAACTGAACTAAACCCAAAAAAAGTTGTGTTCCAACACGGAGACCCCGAAAGCGTAGATATCCTCGGAGAATGGGCACAAAGAGAAACAAAGTCAAAAGTATACACTCCAAAAATCAACGACGTGATAAAAGTTTAACTATTCAAGAGAAATAACAAAAGTTTTAATAGTAATAAATGAGTTTTTTATAAAACACAGT
>SKHC01000053.1 GCA_007117145.1 Candidatus Woesearchaeota archaeon | reverse complement strand
CTTCATCTTTTAATTCTACACCTTCTTGTTTGTACTCAATTTTAGTATTTTCTGTTACGAGCAAATATTCGTTTTTAGGATGAGCCTCTACTACCACGAATTTTATGTCTGCAAGACCAAAGATTCCTGTGAAAGTATTTTCTTGACCTACCTTACCAAAAATGTCTGAGAATCTTGGATCTGCTAAAGTATTGACTCTTCTTGGAGTCCCCCCAAGGCTTATTATATCTCCTTTAACAACAGGTCTGCCTAAAAGTCCTAGTTTGAAAAACCCAGGATTGTTTGTACTGATAACAACTCCTTCTTTTGCAGGAGCAATAGTTACTGATTTCGCCTCTTTAACATCAACTTTTTTAACCGAAACATACTCTCCTATACCACTTCTAGAATTTCTCCTCAAGATTCCATCCATTCTTATTATGTTTAAGCCAATATCTCCAGGCAAAGCTCTATCAACTATTCCGATAGTGGCTCTGTGACCTTTTATCTCAACGAATTGACCTTCACGAACATCAAGCTCACGCATATACCTAGAATCTATTCTAACTATACCTTTGTTTACGTCATCTTGTATTGTTTCAGTTACTTTAAGTCTTAACTCTGCATTTGGAGGCATCATATCACCCTTATTCTTTTTTAACAGAAGGCAAAGGTATAGGACTTGGAAGTTCTAATTCTCTTGCCATAATTATTGTTTGTAAAACTGACTTGTTCATTATAGGATTTAAATACATTGGAGCTTTTTCTTTTTCTATCTTTTTGTCTTTCTCCCAAGACTTTAACAGTTCAGTTACAGCCTTTTCTTCATCAATTGCTAAAAGTCTTCCTTTAAGCACGATTTCCCCAATATCTGGGCTATACTTCGTAGAATACTCAAAGTCTAACTCTATTGTCTTTCTTGATTTATCAAGGTTTAACTTAGATTCTTTGATGCTTAAGACTTTGACGTTGTTTGAAACGTTCACACTCCCTTTTGCAGGGTTTTCTTTTTTCGAATTTATCTCAGTAAATGCTATATTTATTACGTTCAAGGTAATCACCGATGGTGAGTAATCAACCCAGTTTTATAAATGTTACCAAACCCTCTCAAAGTAGTCTGTATAGGCCTTCACTATTTCTGGCTGAGAAAACACTACTATGAACTCGTCATTGTTATTGTATCCGTTGTTTGTTGGGTTTAAGCTTCCAGTGACCACGTTTTGATCTGTAATTAATAGTTTATTGTGTTGAATTACTCCGTTGTTTATCTTGTGAGGTGTGTCTTTTAAATCTGGAACTGCCCAAAAATTTGTGTTTTGCCAACCTTCGATTACTCCTGACACGTTGTTTGTTACTTTGTATTTTTCATTTAAAAGAGTTGCAAGTCTTTTATCTGTGAATGTAAAGAAAAGAAATCTTACAGAATTCGCGTTTCCGACCACTTCATACAATTTGTTTTGACAGTTATGTGTTTGGCAAAATAGATGAGATGTTTTATAACCATTATAGTAAAAGTTTTTTATAAAGAAATGCTTTTTTCCTTTAAGTCTTCTAAGCTCGTTTCGAAAATTCCAAACGAATACTTTGCTTTCTACTAGTAACATGTTGTTGTGATGATTTAAATTCGCTGTCGGATTCGCACTTCCAAATAACACGTGGGTTTTGTTTAACACGCAAAACTTATGATGCATTAATCCTTTGCTTTGTATAGGAATTCCTTGTCCTTTGTAATTAGAAGAATCAACGTGTATAACTGCTAGTTCGAAGAGTTCTTGGTTCGTCACGTGGTAAAATGCGCATTCAGCTGTGTTTTTCTTTAAGTTTTCAATTAGGAATGATTCGCAATCATGCTCAGGACAAAACACTATGTCTATGGCTCCTGTTGATTGAAACAGTAATGCTAGTAAAAACTCCATGCATAATGATTATGATCATTTTTTATTATTTGTTTTCAAGGATTTCTCGGAATTACTTGAGTTTTCTTCGAAAAAGTTTAGGCTTTTAAGAGTTGCAAACTTGGTGCCTGGATGGGCTTTTTCCAAATCATCAAGTAAACTTGGCAAAACCTCCCATTGCGTGTTAAAGATTCTGGCAACTTCATAAAACTCTTTTCTAAGTAACACTATGAAAGGATGTATTCCTTTTGGAATCTTGTATTCTTTATCCTCTAAAAAGCTTGAAACGAATTCATCTGTGACATCTTCTAAAAGATGAGTTGTAATTGTGTTGTTTTGATTTGTTTTAACACGCTTGGTTTTTAATTTTCCTCTATAAATTTTTTCTAAGAGCTTCTCTGCTACTTGTGTGTTTTGGTCTTGAATTATTGAATAAGTTTTTTTGAAGTCAAATGTTCCTATCATGTGCTTTCTTACTCTTTTAATTATGACTTGAAGAAAATGAATATCACAATAACTTGTATAGCCCAAGTCAACATTAGCTTGCTTTCCACACTTCAAACATGTTTTCATTTTATAATGGTTACAGAATAGAAAACTTTATATATTTGTTATCACTACATAATGAATATTAGTTAACTATTTTTTTATACCACTCACCTCTTTTTCCCGGGAGAGCTTTTTGCTTTCCTGGGTTTATTCATTATTATTAGAATTGTAAGAATTAAAGCTAAAGCAGAAAGCACAACACCCATCATAAAACCAATTCTAAAATAGGGATCTTCTGTGAACACAAATATTGAGCGAGAGTCATCAGGCGGAAAATACATATCCAAATTCCCAAATTCTAAAGCGTACTCTGAAAAAATGATTGCTAAATTAGGATTACTTTCTCTTAAAGATAATGCGTAATCATAGTAACTATACCCTAAAATGCTAAACTCGCTTGAACCAGAAAGTCTTGCATGCGCAAGCTCTAACTTATCTTGAGCTAAATCATCAAGTCTATCTCTTACCATCACAGTAATTAAAAGAGCGTTGATGTCTGCTTTGATTCTTGTCGCTCTAAAAAGACAGAAAGCATAATCTCCAGACCTTGCAACAACCCTTGTTTCATCAAGTTGATCTTGGTAGCCAGCAGTAGTACCCGACATGTAAGCTAAATAACTTATTCTCTCATCAACTTCTGCAAGCTTTGCGTTACAAGCTGAATTTAGATACTCAGAGTCTAACTCTAGAGAAGGAGAATCATATTCAAAGAACTTAGCCCAACTTTGAGCACTGAAAAGCCTTTCTTCTATATATGCTAAGTTGTTTAAAACATTTGGCCTATCAAGTAGCGTTTGAGCTTCAAGCAATCTTTCTTTTACGATAACTGATGCTTCTAAATCTGAGAATGTGTTTAGCTCTTGCTCATTCACATAATCTGTCAAACTAAACAACTTGCCAGCTAGCACTTCTAAGATTTCAAATTTTTCATCACTAGTTAAGTTCTCATATTGAATTGTTCTTGCTGCAACATTTGCTGAAAAGCAAAAAGAAGCGGCACTGTAAAAGTCTCCTCTCTCCATTGCAGATTCAGCATTTTCAATTTGTTCTCTTGTTTGATTTAACACTTCATCTGTGATATCGTAGTATCTCCTGCACAAATCCCCTGATATTTCACCCATTATCTGAGTGTATTGGGTTGGAACTTGAAGTACTTCTACTGGTTTTGAATAATTTTTACCTGTGAATTGAAGTAGTGCTTCCTCTACTGTTGAAACAGTTATTATGTTTAATCCTTCAACGCTTAGCTCCTCAGCGAAAACTGTTTCGTTATCTTCCACATCCAAAACGCTCCACTTAGGCAAAAGTATTGTGTCAAATCCAGAGGCTCTTGCAGCTCTAGATTTCGCTTCCACTCCCGCGACAGGACCTATTATGCCTCCGCTGTTGATTGTGCCAGTCATCACCACGTTATTAATAAGAGGAGTTTTGTCTAATACAGCTATTGTAAGTATCGTTGTGGCAGCTCCTGCACTTGGACCACCAACAACAGATGAGCTTGCACGTATCGTGTAGAAGAAATCATATTGATTACAATTATATTCTAAGAAGTTACACGCAAATTCTTTTGCAAACCTAGTGCTTATCTGCGTATCTAGTTGTGTTAGAGGAAAGCTGTCTATAAATACTCTGCCACTTCCAGGTCTTAATTCTAAGTATAAGTCTGCAGTTCCACCTATTCTTGTGTCTTGGTGCTCTGCCACTGTTAATAGTGTTATTTGGCCTTGCCTTGCAGACGCTGTTTGAACTAATAATAATATGATGAATAGTAAAAGTATTTTCTTGGTCATTTATTTCTACCTCTTAAAACTACTTTTTCAAGTCTATTTAAAATCTCTTTTTTTTGTTTTGGAGCATAAGTTTTAATGAAATCCTCCCAAACTTCGTTTTCAACTCTGAAATGCTTACTTATTAGTGCTTGTCTGAATAAGTGAAGGTCTACTGCTTTATCCTCTATTTTCGTTGAGGTTTTCGCAAGTCCAAAATCGATTATCCTAATTTTCCCATCAAATATCATGTTGCTTGTGGTTAGATCTCCGTGAACTACGTCTTTATCATGTAGAATTGTAACTGTTTTTGCTATTTCGCTTGCAAGGTTTGGATTATCATCTAACACATCTCTTAATAACTCTCCTTTTATGTACTCCATAACTATCTCATCATCTGTGTTTTTGATGAGTCTTGGACTTATAGGATATAATTTTTTTAAGAGCTTTGATTCGGCTCTTGTCCTTCTAGAAATCAAGTTTTTGTCTAACGTTGGATGCCTGTAGGTTTTTGGCAGTCTTTTTTTAACAGCCTCACCTCTAACAGCGTCTAAATATATTTTACCTTCAGCCCCAACCCCGATTAGTTCCATACAAGTATGGATTACGAAATGTTATATATATTTTTTTTAAAATTCTTCTTCGT
>SKHC01000090.1 GCA_007117145.1 Candidatus Woesearchaeota archaeon | reverse complement strand
CCTAACGGGAGTGGAAAAAGTAACATTTTAGATGCTATCTGTTTTGTTTTAGGTAAAGCTGGAAGTAAAGGTCTTAGAGCGGAGAAAACTGCTAACCTAATATATAATGGTGGTAAATCAAAGCAATCAGCAAAGCACGGAGAAGTTAGTATTTATTTTGATAACAAGAGCAAAGTCTTTGGTAAAAACGATGTTTTAAAGATAACTAGAATCATTAAAAGCACTGGGCAAAGTGTGTATAAGATAAACGATGAAACAGGTACAAGACAGCAAGTTCTTGACACTTTAAGCAAGGCTAAGATTAACCCAGATGGCTACAACATCATATTGCAAGGGGACATTGTAAGGCTAATTGAGATGAGCGGGACTGAGAGAAGGCAGATAATTGAAGAAATCGCAGGTATTAATATTTACGAGGAAAAAAAGCAAAAAGCTTTGCGTGAGTTAAACAGAGTGGATGAGAAGATTAACGAAGCAGACATCATCTTAAGTGAGAGGAAAACTTATTTGAAAGAACTAAAAGATGATAGGGATAAGGCTTTGAAATTTAAAGACTTAGATAACAAGATTAAAAGAAATAAAGCAACGATTATTGACAAGAACTTGAATGAAAAGAAGAGTAATTTGAAGAAAAGCGAATCTTTGAAGGCTGGTATCGAAGAAGAAATCTTAAGTATTGAAAAAAAGATTAAAGAGAAGAGAGAGAAAGTAAACAAACTCCGAGAAGACATTGATGATATTAACAAGGAAGTTGAAAAGAAAGGAGAAAAAGAGCAAGTTGAAATCCACAAGAAAGTAGAAACCTTGAAAGTTGACATAGCTGTAAACGAGCAAAGGTATGAAACACTTGAAAGCGAGCTTGGAAAGATAAAATCTAGAAGAGTTGAGCTTGAAGAAAATAGTAAAGATATTACAAGTAAAGTCAAAATTTTAGAGCAAAACAAAAAAGATATTACTCAACGAATTGATTCTAGAACTAAAGAGCTTGAAAAAGTCGAGCAAAAAATTAGTGAGTTTAGAAATAAGAATAATTTGGATGGCGCTGGTGAGCTCGACAAAGAAATCGAGGGTGTTGACAAAGAAATTGAAAGCTTCCAAGACGAAATTAATGGTTTAAGAGAAGAGCAACAAAGCATTTTAAGAGAAAAAGACAGGCTAGCTACTAAACTTGAAGGTATTGATGAAAAAATCGAGAAATTGATGGATGCTGAAAAAGAAAACAAGGAAGGTTTGGATAAGCTTCGTCAAATGAAAGTTGAATTCAAGAAACTAACTAGTGATTTAAGTAAATCCTTAGCAGAAGATAGCAGTCTTGCAGCACAGCAAAGTACTGCGCACAGCAAACTTTTAAGCAAAAAAGAGAGTTATTCAAGACTTAAAGCCAAAAGTGCATCTATTAAAGAACATGTAGCTGGAGGTCAAGCTATAAGTGAAGTTTTGAATTTGAATATGAAAGGAGTTTTCGGACTGATAAGTGATCTTGGAAGTGTTGAAAGCGAGAACAGTTTAGCTTTAGAAGTTGCTGCTGGCTCAAGGCTTAAAAGCATCGTTGTAGATACTGATGAAACAGCTGCTAAGTGTATTACTCATTTGAAAAATAATAGGAGTGGGGTTGCAAGTTTTATTCCTTTAAACAAGATTAAAGGCCAAGTAATTAGCAGTCAACTTAGAGATTACAAGGCAAGCGGGGTTATTGGTCTTGCAATTGACCTTGTAAGTTTTGATAGAAAATATGAGAAGGCTTTCGAATTCGTTTTTGGAAACACTTTAGTTGTTCAAGATATAAGTGTTGCTAGAAGAATCGGGGTTGGAAAAGTTAGAATGGTTACCTTAAGCGGTGACGTTGTTGAAGTTAGTGGAGCTATGCAAGGAGGACACAGGCAAAGAAGCAGAGGAGTGGGTTTTGCTGAAAAAGAAGTTCAACAAGAAATGGCTAAGCTTGAAAAAGAAATTGGTGACATGGAAAGTGTTACTGCAAGTGTAACTCAAAAAAGGCAAGATAACGATGAGCTAATATCTAGGCTTAGAGAGCTTAAAGCTAACTTGGAAGGAGACATAATTAAACTTGAAAAAACATTGAGAGTTGAAGGAGATGACTTGACTTCAGATACTGATGAGAAAGAAAAGATTAACTCTGAGATACAAGAGTTAGATAAAAAACTTGATGACATCACATTTACTATAAGTGAAAAGAATAGAATGCTTGCAACAAAGAAGATTGAAAAGCAACAACTTAGAGATAAAATAAGTAATTTGAGAAACCCAGCGTTACTTGCAGAGCTTACAAGTTACGAACAAAAAAAATCAGAGCTTAGAGAAGAAATTGCAGGTCTTAGGATAGAGCTTAAAAATAGTGATAAGGAAAGTGAGAGTATATACGGGCCTGAGCAAGAAAAAATCCAGTTAATATTTAAGCAATTAGAAAAAGAAGAGAGTAGTTTCGCTGATGAAAAGAAAAAACTTATTACTACTTTGAAAAGTCAAAAAACTGAGCTTACTAGTTTGGAGAAAAGTCAAAAAGAGTTCTACGCCAAATTCAAAGAATTGTTTAACAAAAGGGATAGTTTAACTGACCAAAACAATAAGTTAGAAAACGCGATTATGAATGATAACGACAAGATTAGAACTATTGAAGTAAAGTTAAATAATGTAAGTGTTGATGTTGCACGGATTAAAGCTGAGATTCACGGCTTGGAAGAAGAGCAAAAAGGTTATGATGGCGTGGTAATCTTTAAAGACAAACCTATTAATCAAATAGAAAGTGAGATTAAAGAGTTTGAGAAGATGATGGATAACTTTGGAGCAGTAAACATGAGAGCTCTTGAGATTTATGAGAACGTGGAAGCTGAGTATAATAAGCTAACTGACAAGAAAGATAGTTTGGTTAAGGAAAAAGAAGATGTTTTAATTTTAATAAACGAAGTTGACAGTAAAAAGAAAGTGTTATTCATGAACACCTTCGATGTTGTAAGTCACAACTTCAAAGAAATATTTGGGATGCTTAGCACTAAAGGAGATGCCGTTTTAGAACTTGAAGACCCAAAGGATCCTTTCAACGGAGGCTTAAGTATTAAAGTTAGGCTTTCAGGTAAGAAATTCTTAGATATAAGAAGTTTAAGTGGCGGAGAGAAGACTATGACTGCTCTTGCATTCATATTTGCAGTTCAAGAGCACGAACCAGCTGCTTTCTACGTTTTAGATGAGGTTGATGCTGCTTTGGATAAGAAAAACAGTGAAAGACTTGCAAAACTTGTAAAGCAATATAGCACTAGAAGTCAATACGTGATTATAAGTCACAACGACGGTGTAATTCAAGAAGCGGATAACTTGTATGGTATTAGTATGAATGAGCACGGAGTAAGTAAAGTTACAACTCTTAAAATTTGATAAGTTTTATATAATATTATTTTAAAAAGGTATATGATGAACACTAAATTAATACTATTTTTGGTATTGTTTCTGGCTATCCCTATTATAAGCGCGGACTTTGTTGAAGTAATTGTGAATTTTGAAGAATCAGCTATGACTGCTTTTGATGTTTTGGCTGATGAAGAATTTGAAAGTGTTAAAACAAGTAGAGATGGTAAACTTCACCTTGTGAGAATAAGTAAAGATGAGTTGTATAAACTTGAAGAAAATCCTTTTATAAAAAGTGTTCATCCAAACTTTGCTGTTAGAAGTTTCTTAAGTGACAGCAAAAATGTTATTGGAATTGACGAACTTATAATTAGCAATCCAAACCTTATTGGTTCAAACCAAACTGTATGTGTTGTTGATAGTGGTATTGATTACACTCACGAAGTTTTTGGAAGTTGCAGTGTTGTAACTCAAGATGTAACTTACGATGATATCTCATATGAAAGTAGTCATCCTTATGATAATGATAGTGATGTAAACATTACTATTGTAATGGAAAATTATACTGAGATATCTGTGTTTTTTGAAAGATTAATACTTGCAGATAATAGCACTCACTGGGATGAAATAACTATATATGATGGCCAAGGAAACCCAGTTATTAGTTATACTGGTAATTTGTCTAATTTTTGGACTCCTTCTATTTCAGGAAATAACTTAACGGTTAATCTTAGAAGTTATAATTCACTTGATGAATTTGGCTTTAACATAACAAGAGCTTTCAACGGAAGTATTGATTATACGTGGGATTGCCCAAAGATTCCTTTAGGGTTTAACTTTATGACCAATACCTACGATGTTTTGATGACTTATGATAGTCATGGAACACATGTTGCAGGAATAATTGGTGCTAATTATGATTTGAAAGGTGTATCTCCAAATTTAACTCTTTTAAGTGCTGCAGTGCTTGATGAAGGAGGTAAAGGTAACTCCTTAGATTTATATAATGGTATTGAGTGGTGCATAGATAACGCGAACCAATACGATGTTAGTGTTATAAGCCTAAGTCTTGGCGGTGGTTCATATGATGACTATTGTGATTTTGTATCATCAGGATTCACTGCTTTGTTTGAATTAGCCCAAGATAATAATATAAGCGTGGTTGTGGCTACAGGGAATGCGGGGAGTTCAACGCATATTAGTTTTCCTGCATGCATTAGTCATGCTATAAGAGTTGGGAGTACTAATGTTTCAGTTGATGAAGATGAAATTAGTTATTTTACAAATAGAGGTAGCAATTTTGATATTTTGATGGCTCCGGGTATTTTTATTAATTCAAGTGTTTTAAACAATGGCTATGATTCTATTGGAGGAACTTCTATGGCTGCGCCTCACGTAAGCGGGGTTATTGCTTTAATGCACCAATTCAGGCAACTGCATAATAAAAGCAAGTTAACACCTCAAGAGTCTTTTGATGTTTTAAACAGCACAGGTCTT
>SKHC01000013.1 GCA_007117145.1 Candidatus Woesearchaeota archaeon | reverse complement strand
TTTTCTTTATCTTCATCTAAAATATATTTCTTGTTTTTTCGAATAGTTTCCAAGTAATACTTGTATTCTTTTAGTTTTGGCTCTTCTAAATACTTTTTTGCTTCATCATCTTTTATTTTTGAAAACCAAATGGAAACGTATCTTATTTGTTCGCTGACTTCATTACTTAATCTCTCATAAGTTGTAAGTTTGCTAAGAGCCTTTGTGTCTTCAGTGTTTTTGCTTATTTTTAATGTTTGAAGTGCAAAAAGGTTACTGAAGTTAATATTCATTTTTTCTTTTAGCTTTAATATAAAATGTAAATCTGAAGGAGTTATCTTTTTTTTCTTGTAACTCAAAATCTTTTCAGAACATTTTTTAATCTCAGTTATTGTTTTTTCTTCATTTGTTTTTTCAAGTTCTGTTAAGTTCCATTCAAGTTTCATTTTATCTCTTTTATGATCATGCCTTTGTAGTGAGTTTTTATTTTTTCTTTGGCTTTCTTTGCTACTTCTCCAAAAGTTACGAACACAACAGGACTTCTTTTTATTAAGCTTTCAAGATATGCTTCGCTTATGTCTCCATCGCTTATTTTTTTCTTGTTTCTAGCTTTGCAAAAGAATTCTGTTTCTCCAAGAGCTGTGTTTAATCTAATCATGAATTCGTAGTCAGCGTTTTTTCTAATCACGTTTCTTTCGATGACTTTGATATTTTGATTGTTAAAGTAATTCATTATTCTAGTTTCAAATTCGCTTTTATCTTCACTGTCTTGAAGCGTTTTTTGTTTAGGTTTGGGTTCTTGAGAAGCAACACTCTCTTTTTTTACTGGTTCTGGCTCTTTTTGACTTTGCTCACTTCTAGGTCGCAGTTGTTCTTTTATAGCTTCAATACCTTCTTGGTCTGTGAGTAAGAAGTACTTCCAAAATATTTCTTTTTCTCCACCTATGCTAACGACAAGTTTCTTTGAAAAATCTACGATTGTTCTACATCCAACTCTTTCTAAAGGTTCTAGTTCTTTGTCTCTTAAAATCTTTTTTTCTTTTAATTTATTAAAAACTCTTTTGTCTTTTTCGTTTAAGTATTGGCTTAAAGCTGAAAGTTTTTGTTCTTGTCCTTTTACATAGTAGAAAGGACTTGAGCCCATCTTCACATTCGTAAATTTTATTTCTCCAATGTTTATTAATTGACTTAGAAGAGCGCCGATAATCATAGAATCTCCTTTTTGCAAAGCTCTCTTTATATCAAGTGGTATCATGGGTCCTTTTTCTTGGACCACTTTAAGTATATCTTCTTTCTTTATGTTCATGGTCTGATCCATTTTACTTCCCAGTAAGTTACATCGCTCTCATCATCTACTACTGCAAGCATTAACCTTTTCTTGGTGCTATGAGCTACCCTGTTTTTAGCAGCGAACTCGTACCATGTCAGAGTTGAACCTTCATGTACTGGGTATACGACCCATCTTGCGTGGTCTTCTCCTGGTTTTACACCTCTATCATAAACTCTAAAGTCTGCTCCGAATTTCAACGCAGTTTTAATTATGTATCCTCTGTTCCTCATGTCTTTAAACACTGCGTATCTGATTAGAAAATTTGGTTCTGATTTCTTGCTTTTTTTAATTACGTCACCAATAGCAAGTTTTTTCTTTTTCCCATCTAACATGTCAAGTCTTCCTTTTTCCATCAAGTACAATGCTTCGTGTAGACTGAGTTGGATCTGTCCTTCCTCTGTGAGTGTTCCAAACCTGTTTTGTTCGTATAATTCTCTGCTTTCGTTGCTATTCTCCGTTAATATTTTGTGTTGTGAGAACATGGTTTTTATTTTCTTTCGTTTAGTAGTTGTTGGTTGACTCATTTTATTTAAGGTTATGTTTAGAATATAAAAAGCTATTTGTTACAGATAACATTTATATACTATCAAGGTTTATTTTTGTTATGGTTCCGAGTCAAAAAATTTTAGATAAGTACGCGGATGTTTTGATAAATTTCGCGTTAAACAATGGAAAAGGTGTAAAGCCAGGAGAAGTTGTATTGCTTAGAGTGCCTGAGTGCGCAAAACCTTTGCTTAAATCACTATACAAAACAGTTCTATTAGCAAAAGCTCATCCAATAATACAATACAGTCCTGATGAAATGTCAAGAGACTTGTTTGAATATGGCAAAGAAAAGCAAATAAGTTTTTTTCCAAAGAAGTATTACAAAGGATTAGTAGATGAAGCTGATCATTTAGTGGCAGTACTTGCAGAAACAAATAAGAAAGAGCTAGAAGGTATTGATAGTAGTTTAATTATGAAAAGGCAGACAGCGTTTAGACCTTTTATGCAGTGGAGAGAGGAAAAAGAAAATAAAGGTAAGTTTAGCTGGACGCTTGGTCTTTACGGTACAAATGCTATGGCAAAGGAAGCGCGCCTTACATTGAAAGAGTATTGGGATCAGATAATCAAAGCTTGTTTTTTAGATGAAAAAGACCCTGTGGCTCATTGGAAGAAAGTCACAAAAGAAGTGGATCGTTTAAAGGATAAGTTAAATTCTTTAGATATAGATCATTTAAGAGTTGAATCAAAAGATACAGATTTAATAATTGGTTTAGATAAGAATAGGAAGTGGCTAGGTGGGGGAGGTCATAATATTCCAAGCTTTGAAGTCTTCATAAGCCCAGATTTTAGAAGAACACAGGGAAAGATCAGATTCAATCAACCATTATACAGATATGGAAATTTGATAGATGAAGTATACTTAGAGTTTAAGAAAGGAAACGTTGTCAAAGCAGATGCGAAGAAAGGTTTAGCTGTTTTAAAAGATATGATAAAGACAAAAGGCGCTAATTACGTAGGGGAGTTTAGCTTGACAGATAGAAGATTATCTAATATTACAAAGTTCATGGCTGAAACACTCTATGATGAAAACGTTGGAGGCAGGCAAGGTAATACGCACATAGCTCTTGGAAACGCTTACAAAGATAGTTATCCTAAAAACCCAATTAAAGTTCCAAAGTCTAAGTGGAAGGAGATGGGCTACAACGAATCAGTGATTCACACAGACATAGTTTCAACGTATAAACGAAAAGTGACAGCAACATTAAAAAACAAGAAAACCTTAGTAATATATGAAGATGGGGAATTCAAGATATAATATTAAAAAATGATTGAAATAATGTACATAGCACTGGTTTTTATAATAATTGGTTACCTCGCAACCGGTATTAGATTATTTGATCATCATACAAGAGGAGTTGTATACACTTTAGGTAGGCAGACAAGGACAGCAGGGCCTGGGCTTTCTATAATACTTCCAGGGATTGAAAAACTTAAATATGTAAATGTCATGCAGAAAAGCCAAGACTTAGGTGAGATGCAGTTAAGCTTAGTGGATGGTCAGGCTACGATTAAAGCTGCAATATTCACTAAAATATCAGAGCCTAGTAAATCTTTAGATGTTCAAGATTTAGAGACTATGCTTGTTCAAAGTGGTAGGAGTTCTATCAAAACAGTGATTGGTGAAAAAAGTAGTGATTACGTCATAAAAAATGGCTCAAAAGTTTTAGAAGAGATAAAAAAGAATTTAGAAAAGGAAACTAATAACCTTGGAGTAACAGTGATCTCGGTGAAAGTATATGATTTCAAAGTGAAAAAAGAAAGAAAAAGTGTTAAGAACACAAAAAGAGCTCCTGAAGAAAAAGTTAGGCCAAAACCAGTTAAAGAATCAGAGCAAAGCGTTGATTTAGATGATGACTTTCTATTAGATTAAAAGTACTGCTAAGTAACCAATTATTACTCCTGCACTAATAAAAGGCATTGCAGGATAAAACTTGTCTTTTTTTGAAAAGTAGAAAAGCACTACTAAGCTTGCAACAGCGAAAATGCTAATTACACTGCTTATTTGAAATGCTATTGCTTTTGAATATCCTCGTCCAATCAACTCTATAAGTAGTGTTCCTGCGAAAAGCAGTGGAAACACCACGTCTCCTCCCCCAATGATGGCCATGCTTTTTTTTCCTGCAGACTTTTTACTTGTTTCTTTGAGTTGTGACGATTTAGTTGATACGTTAAGTCCTGGGAACACGTTGTTTTGTGCAGTGAATCTAGCCATAGTTATCATGTGTTTGCTTTTCCAAACAGCGTACATGTCATAGACACTCACCAAAACTAATATGATTAGCATAGTTGTAATGTCAAGTAATGGAGCTAAAAATATTGCAAGTCCACTATACATTAAAATCTCATTTATGTTAATTATGAAGACGTTTGGATAATAAAATCTAAGACCTACAAGTCCAAGTGCGAAAAGATAAGCAATATTTACGGGGAGAAACACTCCAAGGCTTATGCTAATTGTTAAAAACCCTGCAAGAAAAAACCAAGCTTTCCACAAGTTAACTTTGTTTTTCTTTGCTAAATATAAAAGTAGAAGTGTTCCAATTCCAACGCCAAATATGAGAATAACTAAGGTTTCAAGTCCTTGTGATTCAGGTCTTTCACCTATCGCTGTTGGTGAAAATCCTACTTGTTCTTCTCCATCAATTTCAATAATACTCACGCTTGATGATATCATAAACAAGCCAAATACTTGTGATAGTAAAAACAAACTAAGCAAAAGTATCGTTGTGTTCCAGTTGTGTTTCATATCACTTTTTAATCAGTAACTTATATAAATTTGACTATTTCTCCAATTACATGAAGTTTTTTCATAGTATGACTTTTAGGATATTCGTATATTTTGATGATGATTACTTTGAGATAAAAGAAAGTTTGTCAAACTTATTAAAAACAGTGCAAGAGCCAAAGAAAATAGTAATCGAAGAACAAACAGCCAAAGGTTTTGACGATAACAAGATAGTCATACTAAAAACTACTTTAACAAAGTCAGTGCAGATAAACGAACTAGTAAAAAAAATA
>SKHC01000039.1 GCA_007117145.1 Candidatus Woesearchaeota archaeon | reverse complement strand
TGTGAATCTTGTCATTTCCCTTCACCTTTCTTTTCAGCTTTAATTATTAACCTGTTACCGTCGTCAGTTAGGATTTTTCCTTTGTGTGCTCCAATCTCTGCTTTTTGAATTAGTTTTTGTGATTCTAATTGTTGCAAGATTTTTCTAAGCAAGTTTCTGCTTCCAGCAGCGAATTTTTCAGGTCTCATCCCTCTATTCTTTCTGTTACCGTACTTTAAGCTTAATTTGTTTACTCCTATAGGGCCAAGCTTTCTAATTTTAAGCATGACGCTAGCACTTCTAGTGTAAAACCAGTCTGGATCTGTTGGAGGTCTTTGCCTTCCGTGTCCTGTTTTTACAAAAGGAGTCCAGTCAGGGGCTTTTATTTTGCCCTTTAAGTCTTCTGATAAGTTTTCTATTATTTTTTGAGTGTCTACAACTTGTTTCATTTTATCTACCTTTTTTGTTATATGCTATTCCTCTAAAACCCATTACTGAGAATTTGAGCCTCATTTAAAAAGATTATGCTTTTCTGATAAAAATAACACTTTTAAGTAAAACAAGCTTTCCTAAATCCAATGGTATTTAGTTTAAAATCAAGTTTTAAGCCTACAAAGCCTCAGTTAGAGGTAATAGAGAACTTAACTTCTAATCTTAAAGTTTGCGATAAGCAAACACTACTTGGAATCACAGGCTCGGGTAAAACATTTGTTATGGCAAACCTCATACAAAACTATGGTAAGCCAACACTAATCTTAGCTCACAACAAAACCTTAGCTGCCCAGCTATACCAGGAGTTAAAAGATTTCTTTCCAGATAACGCAGTTGAGTACTTTATTTCTTACTATGATTATTATCAGCCAGAAAGCTATATTCCAACTACAGATACGTACATAGAAAAAGATGCTTCGATAAACCAGCAAATAGAAGTTTTTAGAAAGAGGGCCACGGCCAGCCTTCTTTCAAGAAAAGACACAATCATAGTTGCAAGTGTAAGTTGCATATACGGACTTGGAGATCCAAAAACCTATAATCAGTTAGCGTTAAAATTAGAAGTTGGCCAAAAAATTTCAAGGCAAGACATAATAAAAAAGTTAGTGGATATGCAATACGAACGAAACGATAAAAGCTTAACTCCTGGTTTTTTTAGAGTGAGAGGAAACATGATAGATGTGATTCCAAGCTACCAAGATGAAATAACAAGAATAGAGTTATTTGGAGATGAAATAGCAAGTATAACAATAAATCATAGCGTAACACTAGATGTTTTAAGAAAACCGAACACGAGCTCGATATTTCCAGCAAAGCACTACGTAGTAGAAGAAGAGGCACTAGAACGCGCGATAGCAGAAATAGAAAAAGAGTTAGAAGAGACGCTTCCAACACTAGACTTGCTTGAAAGTCAAAGACTAAAAAAGAGAGTGAAATACGACATAGAAATGCTAAGAGAAGTAGGTTACTGTTCAGGTATAGAGAATTATTCAAGGCACTTTGAGAAAAGAGGTAAAGGCTCAAGGCCTTTCGTGTTACTTGATTATTTCCCTAAAGATTTCTTGTTTTTAATAGATGAAAGCCATCAAACAATACCTCAAGTTAAAGCGATGTACAACGGAGATTATCAGCGAAAAAAGAACTTGATAGAATTCGGGTTTAGACTTCCAAGCGCGTTTGATAACAGACCATTAAAATTCGAGGAATTTGAAAAATATTTAACCAAAACAATATTCGTTTCAGCAACACCTGCAGACTACGAACACAACAATTCTAAGAATCAAGCAGAATTAATATATAGACCGACAGGACTCTTAGATCCTGAAATAGAAATCCACAAAATAGAAGGTCAAATTCCAAAACTCGTCGAGGAAATAAGAAAAACAACCAAGACAGGCAGAGTACTCGTCACAACACTGACAAAGAAGATGGCCGAAGACTTAACAGAGTTCCTTGCAAATCAAGACATAAAAGTTAGGTATCTTCACTCAGACATTTCAAGCCTTGACAGAATAGAGTTAGTTAGAAGCTTAAGAGCCAAAGAATTCGATGTTTTAGTTGGAATAAACCTGTTAAGAGAGGGTTTAGACATCCCAGAAGTAGAATTAGTTGCAATCCTAGATGCAGACAAGGAAGGCTTTCTAAGAGATACAAGAAGCTTAATTCAAACCATGGGTAGAGCTGCCAGAAACGATAAAGGCAAAGTCTTATTATTTGCAGATAACTTGACAAACAGCATAAAAAAAGCAGTGAGCATAACAAAGCTTAGAAGAAAAAAACAATCAGCTTACAATAAAAAGTTAGGGATTACTCCGACGTCGATTACCAAGTTCGTACCAGAAAAACAAAGAGAAATTACAGATACAAAACATTTAAGCAGAGTTGACATTGAGAAAAAAATAATATTTTTAGAAAGTGAGATGAAAAAAGCAGCCACAGAGCTAGATTTTGAGCAAGCTATAAAGTATAGGGATGAGTTAAAAAAATTAAGAGTTAAAGTTTCTTAATGTACGCTTTAGGTATAGATACCGGTTCATTTAAAGATAGCTCGCTTATCTTCATTTTAAGCATTTTATCTTTTATGTAAAACGAAGCCAATCTTCCTTTTCCAATACTTCGAGTTCCAATTCCTAAAGGCTCTGTTTCTTTACTTGGAGTGATTTGTGCAATCACATCTGCTATGTCGTATCCTGCTATTCTTTTCATACTCTTTTTTCCAGTTCTATTATTTGAGTATGTTCTTATTGCAAAGTCCAACTCTTCTCCACTCACAACCTTCATTTCTGGTTTTTCCACTTCATTGTGTTGCCAGTGTTCTTCTACAAGTCTGTTTAAAGTGTAAATTCCAAATAATTCTCCAAGCTCAGTGTTATTTAAATTGTAAGTTTCCCTTTCAACCAAATACGTGTAAGTATCTCCTTTAGTTATTGGTTGTTTCTTGCTTCGTGGTTGATTAGCCATAACAATAAGGAACCAAACCCAATTTAAATATTTTTACCATTACCTAATAAATACATTTCACCAAAATTATTAATAATAAACACGCATTCCTCATCTTAATGTTAAAAGATGTAGTAGTGAAAGGTGCAAGAGAGCACAACCTAAAAAACATAGATGTCAGGATTCCAAGAAACAAACTAACAGTAATCACAGGTTTAAGTGGAAGTGGAAAATCAAGTTTAGCATTTGATACGATATATGCTGAAGGCCAAAGAAGATACGTTGAAAGCTTGTCAGCGTATGCTCGCCAGTTCTTAGGACTTATGAACAAGCCAGATATAGATTCAATCGAAGGTTTAAGTCCTGCAATTAGCATCGAGCAAAAATCCACAAGCAAAAATCCAAGAAGCACAGTTGGTACAGTAACAGAGATATATGATTACTTAAGATTATTATTTGCAAGGATAGGCATAGCGCATTGCCCGATATGTGACAGTCAGATAAAGCCTCAAACAGCAGAGAACATAACCAACTTACTATTAAGTGCAAACAAAGAAATAATAATCACAGCTCCAAAGGTGAGAGGTCTTAAAGGTACCTATGAAAAGCTTTTTTCTGATTTGAAAAAAGAAGGGTATACAAAGCTTAGAGTAGATGGAAAAATAGTTTCAATAGAGGAATCTTTAAATCTAAAACTAAAAAGATATGAGAAACACTGGATTGAAATCGTAGTTGACAGACTACAATCAAATCATGAAAACAAAACTCGATTAGCAGAAGCAGTTGAGCACGCCCTCCTAAAAGGACAAGGCACATTAATAGTTATTCCTGCAGATGCAAAAGCAGTATCAAGAGAAATCGAGCGAGAAAAAATTGAAACAATATATTCAAGTTTCGGTGCTTGTCCAAACCATCCAGAAGTCGTATTCGAGCCGTTAGAGCCTAGAATGTTTTCTTTTAACAGCCCGTTCGGTGCTTGTCATGAGTGCCATGGAATTGGAGAAAAACAAGTTTTAAGCCCAGATCTCGTAATCCCAGACAAGTCTAAAAGCATATTAGATTCAGCGATAGCGATATATTCAAGAAGCGAGCTTAAATGGAGGAGTCAGCAGTTAAACGCAGTTGGGGAAGAATTCGGGTTTGATCTTTTAACACCATTAAATCAGTTTTCAAAGAAACAGTTAGACGTACTCTTATACGGTTCAGATAATCCAATTCACGCAGTGTGGAGCAACGGGGCAAGCATGAATTTTCAAGGAGGATTTGAAGGAATAATACCTCAGACAATGAGGATATATTCGTCTACGGAAAGCACAGGTAGAAAAGAATTCTATGATAAATTCATGACGTTTGAGCCATGCATGACTTGTCATGGAAAAAGACTAAGAGAGAAAATTTTAAGCGTTAAAATATCTGGGCTTTCAATAATAGATGTTACAGATTTGAGCATTAGAAAAGCTAAAAAATTCTTTGAAGAACTCCCCGAAAAACTAACTGAGAAGGAAAAGTTCATAGCAAAACAAGTCTTAAAAGAAATAAGTGATAGACTCTCATTTTTATACAACGTTGGATTAGAATACTTAACACTTTCAAGAACAGCAAGAACCCTAAGTGGGGGGGAAGCTCAAAGGATAAGACTTGCAACGCAGATAGGTGCAAACCTCATGGGTGTTTTATACATTTTAGATGAGCCGAGCATAGGCCTTCATCAAAGAGACAATCAAAAACTAATCTCAACTCTTCACAGATTAAGAGACCTTGGAAACACGTTGATAGTAGTAGAGCACGATGAAGAAACCATGCTTCAATCAGATCACGTAATAGACATGGGACCAGGTGCAGGTGTTCATGGAGGGTTAATATGCGCTGAGGGTAGTCCAAAAAGCATAATGAAACAAAGCAACAGTTTAACAGCTAAGTATTTAAGAAAAGAATTAACAATCAAGCCAAAAACCAGTTTTAGAAAGCCAAAAAACTA
>SKHC01000054.1 GCA_007117145.1 Candidatus Woesearchaeota archaeon | reverse complement strand
CCAGTAAACAAAGTATCCCTTCTAACATCACCACCTCTCTCAACACTAGAAACAACCCTAGCACTATCCAAACCCAAGCCATCAGGACCCAAAACACGACCACCAAGACGGAAATCACCAGGACCACTAGCCATCAACAAACCAGACAAACCCAATAAACCAACAACACCAGCTCTTTTAGCTGACTGCTTAAAACCATCAAACTTAGAACTAACACCACTAACAATACCCTCAAGCGAATCCTTAAACGACATACAACTATAAAAACAAAACAAGTATAAAAAAGTTTCGATTCCAATACTACTAAGAAGTGACAAAGATATAGTTAAAGAGAATTAAAGCCATACAATCGAAAGTTTTTCCCAAAAGAGCCCAAAATACCTAGTTTATTTATAAAGCCTGCCAATCCATTAGCAACCTTTATAAACTAAAAGTAATTACTTAGACACATGATCTCAACAAAAGAATTACAAAAAATAATAAAATCAACAAAAATACTAGACTCAATACCTCGAAATAAATATTTGAAAGAAATAAAACCTTGGCTAAATAAAAAAGAAATCATAATTATCAAAGGCATTAGAAGATGTGGAAAAACACACATCATACACCAACTTATAAAAACACTCCCAAAAAAAAATACGTTCTACATAAATTTCGATGATTTCAGATTTGACGAATACCTAAGAGTTGAGCTTTTAGAAAAAATAATGGAGCTTAGAGACAAAACCAAACCAGTTTATTTCTTTTTAGACGAAATACAAAGAATAAAAGGATTTGAAAAATGGCTAAGAACGTATTATGACAGAGAAGAAAACATAAAGTTTATCATAGGAGGATCAAATATATCTTTGCTAACACCAAAATTAAGCACAGTACTTACCGGAAGAAATATTACATTCGAAATTTACCCACTCAACTATAAAGAGTTTAAAACATTCTCAAAAGAGCCAATAGATAGCTATCTAAAATTCGGAGGTTTCCCCGAAGTAGTACTAGCAAAAGACGAAACAACAAAAAGAAGAAGACTTGAACAATACATAGACGACATTGTAACAAAAGACATATTAGAAAAATATGAATTAAGTAATGCAAGTCAACTAAAAGCCCTAATAAAATTCTTCTTAAACAACCCAGGCATAAAAATTAGTGCAAACAAACTCGGAAAACAATTAAGCATCCATAAAGACACCGCACAAAAATATATCGAATATATTAAAGACACGTTCCTAATTTTTGAAGTCCCGTACTTTTCATATTCTGCAAAAGTAAAATACATAGGTGCACAAGCACCAAAATATTACTGCATAGATAATGGTCTGCACACAATAACAACAACAAAAGAAAACAAAGGAACACTGCTGGAAAACGCAGTAGCAATAAAACTGCTTCAAACAAGCAAAGAGTTATTTTATTGGCAAGACATAGCAGAAATAGACTTTGTAGCAGATGAAACTGCCATACAGATAACATCCACAAAAAACATACCAAGAAGAGAATTGGATGCGTTTAAAGAATTTACTAACAAACATAAACAAATAACAAATCAAGTGCTAATTAGTCAAGAAAAAGAAGGAGAAGAAAATAACATCCGTTTTATTAGTGTGGAGAGTTTTTTGTCAAAATAACTCTTTTTTAGGAAATCAAACTTAGAGTCACGATTAAAGGTGATAATTAACTTCCATATAGAACATAATTAAAAAGGACTCAAAACTAAAGTCAAATAATTGCAAAGTGTCCAGTACGATGGATGAAAAAGCCCAAAACTGTCCAATATACTGGATGAAATCATAAGATTATTCAATGCATAACCATAAAATTATATCTTAAGCTATCAAGTCAGCATTTCAATAACTTTATTTAACTTAACCAAAGGAACATAGTATATTTTTGTTTCTCCCCTAATCTCTTCATCTTCAAAGCTGTGAGATAGAATAAATGCTTTACTTGGTTTGTATTTATCTATAAAACTTAAGAAAGACTTAGTTGTTTTTTTTGATTTCAAAATTGACTTAACTTCTATTGGCACTGGCTCTTTCGAATTAAAAACAAAGTCAACTTCGGCTTTAGATTTGGTTCTCCAATAATTAAGAGAGATCTCTTTTTTGTCGAATTCAGAAAGAACAAAGTTCTCAAAAAGACACCCATTAGCTAAAGAATAGCTGTTAAGTATTGTATTTCTAAAACCTGTGTCTGAAAAGTAGATTTTTGGATTTTTCTTAACTTCTGTCTTTTTATTAGTAAAAAAAGGTCTGACTTTCCTTATAGTAAGAGACTTTTCTAAAATCTCCAGTTTTTGTTTTAAATCCTCGCTGTAAGTGTCAATAGTTTGAGAAAGCTCAGCGTAGTTAACTAATCCTCCGTTTTGAGAAGCTAAAATTTCTAGTAGATTTTTAATTTTATAATTGTCTTTAATCTCTAAGATTTCTTTGATTTCTCTAAGCAGATAAATATTGAGCAAATTTTTTAATATCAACACCTTATCTTGAGAAAGCACGACTTCAGGATAACCACCATATTGTAAAAATTCGTCTAAGTATTTGTTTAATTTGGCAATAATTGACTCTTTATAGGTTCCTTGCCTATAGAGTTTTAAGACTTTGGGATCTTTATATGAGAGGAATTCTTCAAAATTAAATGTTCCAAGTCTAAATATTAAAACCCTTCCAACTAAGTATTTCAAGCTTTTTATTGATATATCAATAGCTGATGAGCCTGATACAATAATTTTTTTACCTGTTGTGTCATAGATGAATTTTAGTTTTTTTCCACTATCATTAGAGTATTGTATTTCATCAATAAATATAATGTTATAAGGCTCTACTTCTTGAGTTATGAAAGATTTAGTGTCTTTTTCAAATAATTCTAATGTTTCTACATCATCAAATGTTAAGAAATTTACATTTTCCTTGTTTTCAAGTATTTTTTTTATCAGAGTCGTTTTTCCAGATTGCCTCGGTCCATAGACCGCCAGTATTTCTTTTCTATTAATTTGCTTTTCAAGCTCATTTTCTAATATTCTATGGACGTACATAAGTACTCGTATATGATACAAATTTAAATATTTTTTCTTTTTAGCAGGGTTAAAATGCAAAGTTTACTTTTTTTAGCAGGGTTAAAAAAAAATCCGATATACTGAGTTTTTCTAAAATCACGAAATTAAACATATTAATATAAAAAACAGCTATATAATAGTTGGGCTACATAACAAATCCACTAAAGAGAACTTATAAGAAACTAAAACTAAAAAAAAAGAATAAAAAGCTCACTTCCTAGCTTTCTCAATCTTACCTGCAAGTAAAGCATTCAAAGACTGATCATTAACCTTGATAACCTGCCATCTAACTCCAGGAATATCCCCTTTACTTCTACCCATAGAGCCACCCATACACTCAACAACGACTTCATCGTGCTCATCCACAAGCTTTTGAGCTCCATCACCAGGCAGAAAAGCAGTTATTTGCTTACCATTTTTAATAAGTTGAACTCTAACACATTTCCTCATAGCAGAATTTGGCTGTTTAGCCTCTCTTTGAACTTTCTCCAAAACAATACCGCTACCCATGCTAGCACCCTCTAAAGGATCACTTTTAATCTGCAAGCCCAAAACCTTCTTAGCATACCACTTATTTTGCTTTCTAGACTTACTCCTTCGAGCCTTCAACTTTTTACCAGCATTAATACCGGACGATTTCTTTGCCACTTTTAAATCACCTTAATCTCATTCAAATCATGATACTTTTTAACAATCTCCTCATACAACCTAAGATTTTGAGCACGAGCACCAATCATAAGCCCTTTAGTCTTCTGATCAGGCCCTTTAATGGTGACAACACCATCAACCTCGCTTATCTCAAGCATCTTTAAAGGAGACATCACGTTCTTTATAAACCTTAACTTATCAGGACTATATTCGACTATTTTAATCTTTCTATTAATAGCAGTCTCAATTTTCTCCACATTAACTTTGTTCTTACCTAAAGCTTTTTGCAAATCCCCTTCGTTAATAATAAATATTAATTTCTCCTTAAAATAAATCGCATCTTTTAACTTAACACGAGTTATCTTTTCAAACAAAGACATTATCTGCAATAATTCAACATCGTACTTCATTTTACGCCGAGAACCTGAACACTGAAAGGTTTTTTACAAAGAACGCCTAAATCCTCATTGTTAATCTTTAAATTGACTACTTCAAAGCCTGAAAGCTTAGAGTAATAATCAACGTCTTTCTTTAAGGACTCACTAGCATTTGAAGCCAAGAAAACTTTTTTTAGCTCCCCACTTTTAATTGCTTTAACTGTTCTTTCCATACCTATAATCAAGTTATCCTTTCCTAATAATTTTTTGATTTCATCCATTTACATCACTTCTTAGTCTTAATAATTAAACCTGGTAAACCAGTTCCTATAGGCACTGGTTGGTTTAACATAACATTTTCAATAACACTACCTAACGGGTCTCTTTCACCTTGCAATGAAGCATTGATTAAATGAGCCATAGGCGTCTCAAAACTTGCACGTGCCAAGATACTTGGTTTTTCTTTAACGATACCATACCTGTTAATACCTTGCAGTTTACCACTCATACACATTGTATCTGCAACGAGCATAATATGTCTTACATCAACGTTTAAACCTTGACCGTCAATCACACTCATAAGCTCTCTTATGATAAGCTCACGAACACTTTCTATACCGTAGAGTTTTTCCATCTCGTACAAGTCATTAGTGTAACTTCTAGTCTCATCCACAAAGTCTAACTTCAAAGCATCTTTTAAGTTACTACCTGCAGTAATTGCAACGTATTCATCATCTTTTTTCACAACTAAAACTTGGCTTACTCCTTTCAAACCAAAAACGTAGACTTTCTTTAACTTCTCTTTTAACTTGTAAAGAATCGAAACGTCTTTATCTTT
>SKHC01000005.1 GCA_007117145.1 Candidatus Woesearchaeota archaeon | reverse complement strand
TGGAGCTACGATGCACAAACAGATAACTGGACTGTGTGGAGTCCTGAAGGACCAAGCAACTTAGAAGTTTTAGAAGTTGGAAAAGGATACTGGATGCTAGCATTAGACTACTTCAGCTTAGAAGTACAACTAAAATCAGGCATATTCCCAACGATGCAACAACAAATATACCAAGGATGGAACCTAGTTGGATACTATGGAACTGAAGGACTTTTAGAAATGAAAGGACCTGAAGGAAATGGTAAAACAGCAGAGTGTAACTTTGAAACACTAAGTTCTAGCGTGTTTGATATTCCATGGTCAACTCTTTATACTTACTGGGAACCTAATAATCCAAATCAATGGATGAGTCTTGGAAAACAAGACAGAATGGATCCTGGAATGGGGTACTGGTTGTTTGCAACTAAAGATTCTATGTACGGCCCTAGTGGCTGTAACTAATTTTTTTCTTTATTTTTTGTTACTGTGTAATGACACAATATTTACAATACCTATTAAGTTGTTTTCATGATCAACTTCGTATTATGCTCTGTAATTTCCTACTCTAACATCAGAATTTAGAGAATTTTTCTATTTTAATTTTTAATCAAAAGATTTTTATATTATAAGGTGTTATTTATTATCACTTTATGAAATAAAATGAAATATGGTTTATTAGTGAAAAAATTGAACATGATCGATAAGAAAATCATCACTTCCGGTGAATTAAAGAGCTACTGCTCCATTCTTAAGATAACATATCTTGATGCAATCAAGTATCTTATCAGGTATAAGTATCTTCACCGTATTATGAGAGGGATTTTTTATAATCCCTCTATTCATGAACGTAAGATGGGTGAATTCGATATGACTTATCGAGAAGCAATCATAAAAGCTTTAGAAATTAAAGGTGTAAAAAATTGGTATTTTGGTCTTGAATCCGCAATAAAATTAAACAACCTTACTCACGAATTTTTTGTTGTTGATTATATCTTAAATGACACTATTTCTAGAACCAAATCGTTAGAGGTGTTTGGTAACAAGGTAAAATTTGTCAAGGTCAAACCAAAGTTATGTAAATTTGGCATGAAAAAAACAAACTATATGAAATTTTCTAATATTGAAAAAACAATTTTAGATTTTATTTATTTATTTAAATACAGAGGATTTGAAGATCCACTTATCAAAAGCAAGATTATTGATTATGTGGATATCGCTTCAAAAGAAAAATTATTATCTTATGCTAAACATTACAATAAAACTGTTGAAGAATTTGTGAGGACACTATGAAAGAACTAATCACTCATCTAACATCGAAGCTTAATATCAAAGAAACAAAATTCTTAGAGAAAGATGTTATTCTGCATAGGATACTCTTAACATTGATGAAAACAGGATTTCAAGAAGAATATGTTTTTAAGGGTGGAACTTGTCTTACTAAGTGTCATCTTGGTTATTATCGTTTTTCAGAAGACCTAGATTTTACTTTTATCAATCAAGATGAGATTTCTGGAAAAAGTCAAAAGCAAATAAGGAAGATGCTCTCTGAAAAGATTAATGGAGTGATGAGTCTGCTTGTTGACATTTCAAAAGAGCTTGATCTTGATTTTAAATCAGAAAAAGGAAACACAAAGTATGTTATGCTTGGTGGAAGCAATAAGATTGTAACCTTTAAGTTATGGTATAAGAACCAAGATGGGGCAGATGATTTTATCAAGGTCCAGATTAATTATTTTGAAACTATCATTAACAAACCCATAAGAACTAAAGCAAAAAGCTTGTATTCTTCAATCAGTAAGGAAGAATTAGAACTCCTTTTTCCAGAATATACAGATATTCAAGATGATGTTTCATTAATTGCTTATCCGTTGGATGAGATTTTCTTAGAGAAGATACGTGCAATACTGACCCGAAGAGGAACTAAAAGTAGAGATTATATTGATGTTTATCTTTTGATAAAAGGATTAAATCTAGATTATAAAAAAGCTGAATCGGATGTAATTAAGAAAACAGAGTTTATGCTTGTATATGATAAGTATTTAGAAAATCTCTCGGTCATCAACCCAGAAAAATTAGTGTTAGGGGAAGAAGAGAATTTATTGCTTGAACCATTAGATGATGGCTTTAAGGAATTTTTACCTGAGTTCTTTGAGTATTTAATAAAGCTTGAAGAGAAGCTCAGAGCTAGTCAAGATTGATTTTTGCCGGTGAAAGACGCATTAAAGCCTGAAAGTGCAGAATTTCAACTTTCTGAAACTCAATGTTCTTAGGCTGTAAGGATGGCTTACAGAAACACAGATATGAAGAAATATAATGAAAACAATTCTACATCACTAAAACCAAGAAAGCAAACTAATTGGTAAAAACAATATTCTAATTATTCTCATAAACCAATTAGATTTTTCTTGGCCTGTTGCCGGTGCTTTTACCTCATCAACAACTAATTCTTCAATTTGAGGCTTTTCTATTTCACCTATAGCAAACAAACTAAATGAATCGGTTTTAGCATTGTAAAAGTAATGAGTAGAATTATTACTTAGGTAAACTGTTGGAAGCAACATCCAATCATCTTCTAACTTGAACAAACCAATTAATTCGTAACTTAAATTGTTATCATAAACCCATTTTTTTTCGACAAAGAATTCTAACTCAAAAACTTCATCAGAAGTGTTTTTTAAAATAACTTCAACGAATTTATACACTTTTCTATCAAAGGAAATATTGGAAGTATTAACTTCGGTTATTAACAAGCTCGTATTCTGCGATAAAGACCGAATAACAAGGGTTCTTTCAACTACGGTCTCTTTGTCTTTCGCATCTGTTTCATTGGTTAAATTGTCCTTTTCTGGCTCTACAACAGATGAGGGTATGTCAAAACTTCTACTTGTACTTCCACTAGAAGGACTTGGAGAACTTGGAGGAGGTGGAGGACTAGTAACAGTAATTGTAAAATTATTACTATACGTAAAATCCCAACCATCAAAAGCCCTAATCCTATAACTTCCAGAACCAGTATTTGAACTAGCTGTGAAACTCGCATTATTTTCTGCATCAACACTCATAGTAACACGTTCATTACCTTCCAAAGTAAACGTTAAAATGTCATTATCGAGGGAAGTAAAGAATTCATCTAAATCTAAATGATTGTTTAAACTTGAGCTTCTAAGCAAAGAAAAACTGCTTATACTTCCATTAAAAACAGGCGGAATGTTTTCAGGAAGAACTTCTAAAAACCAAGAAACATTAGAAGTTGAATCATTATTACTAACAACAAGAGTTACGTTGTATAAATCCACATCAAAAAAATCAGACACAAACAAGAAACTATCATTAGTAGAATTAACTGTACCATTTACAAGCCAAGAAAACGTCAGATTTCTATCGTAAAAATCGGAGCTAACTTGTGAAAAATTAACAGTAAAATTTTTCTTAACAATTATCGTATCATTATTACTTGGAGAAATGTTTTCAATACTTGGAGGAACATGAATTATTGTTACATTCCACGTTATGGATGCGTTTCTATTACTTCCACTTGCTATGTATGTTACGTTGTGGTTTCCGACTTCAAAGTTTTCTGCTGTGAATTGGTAGGATTGATTGTTGGATTGGTTTTCTTGGTTTACATACCAGTGATGTGTTATTGTTCTGTTTAGCTCATCCATAGTTGTTGCATTGAACTGTATGGTTTCGTTTAGCATTATTGTTTGGTTTAACTCTTCTGGCGTATAATTTGTGATGTTTGGATATACTTTCGTTGCGTTTATGAAAAGTGTTTTTAGTTTTTCTTCGTAGAAGTCTGTTTCGTTATGCCTAACTGTTATGTTATATAATCCTGGTGTGATGTTTGTTATTGTGTGATTTATTGTAGTATTTGTTTGAATTAATTCGCCATTAATTAATAATTCAAGCAATGCAACATCACTTGTATTTGATTTGATACTGATGTTTGAGGTTTCATTAACTGTAATGTTTTCTTTTACTTCATTTAAGCTAAGATTAAAAACAGGAATTCTTTTTAAAACTTCAAAAGAACTATTTTCATATAACGTTGTATTATCATTTTCACCAAAGTACACAATATTGTAAAAACCAACTTCTGTTAAAGTAGAAGAATTCAAAGTAATACTTCCAGAATTATCTTGACTTGAAAAAATAACTGAACCATTTGGATGCGTAACGTTAAACTCAGCATCAGTTATAGTGCCAATAAAATACCAACTAATATCTATAGGTTCATTGTAGGAAACAACATCTTGATTATCCACAATTAAACGTAGATAAGAATCATCTAAACTTGCAAAAGCAAGCTCAACATTAATCCTAGAATAATTCTTAGAAGTTAAAGAATCATAAACTAAAAACCCTGTGCTATTAAGTAAATTAACGTGTTGGTCTCTCGTAAAGTTTTGTTCAGTTAACTTTCCGTATTGATTAAATATAGCAATTGCACCGCTAACATGAGGCGCAGCCATACTCGTACCATCTCTAGGTATTGTTCCTCCTCCAAGATTAGCTGCGATTATTGAGGAACCTGGAGCTGCCAAGATATCATCAAAATTTTGATGTCTCCTTGAAAAACTACTAATAGTGTCGGTTTTTGTTGTGCTTAAAACTCTAGTAGCATTTTGTATACATGCAGGTCTTGAAATTCCAGCACCTTGATTAGAAGCTGTGTTACCTGTTGCAACAGCAACCGTAATATTTTTTTCAATAGCAGTATTAATGGTGTCGGTAAGTACATCGTCATCATCACAATAATTATTGTAAGGGGCTATACTACCAAGACTCATACTTATAACTGATATGTTGAATTTCTCAGCGTTATCAACGCACCACTCAACACCTAAAGCTACTATTTCAATACTTGTTTTGTTTCCAGAATTAAACGGGAAGACTTTGACACTTACAAGGTTTGCGCCAGGAGCAGTTCCTTTAACATTTCCGGTGCCTGCAGCTATATCTGCAACGTGTGTTCCATGTCCTTGAGTATCTGTTGAATTAAAATTATTAT
>SKHC01000089.1 GCA_007117145.1 Candidatus Woesearchaeota archaeon | reverse complement strand
TTTAAAAACTTTTCTAGAAGCTCATTTCTTCTTTTGTTTCTTCTTCTTTGGCTTTATTTGTTTTATTTTTGGCGTTTCAGGAATTATAATCCACGCAACAATGTATGCTATAACACCTGCAAAAAGAGTTGTAAACGTCAAAACAAACCATATAAGTCTAACTATGACTGGGTCTATTTGGAAGTACTCTCCAATTCCACCGCAAACACCTGCGATTATCTTGTTGTCTTTTGATAAATATAGTCTTTTTTTCATTCTTTTTCACCTTTCTTGTTTATGAATACCACGTATAATATGTTTGTAATTAAGGGAAACACCATCATTGCAAACACCCAAAATAGTTTTTGCATAACTGAAAGTTTGCTCACAAGGCAATGAATTATGGTCCAAACAAAAAATAATAGTACTAGGAATACTAAAACTAGTGACATAATTATTATTGTTGGGACTAACATGTGTTGATGAAAGCTTATGTATTATATAAAAATATTGAAAAAACTAAGTATTGGACTTACAAGTCTTTTGGCTGGAAGCTCTTTAATGACTGGTTCAAATGCTTTAAATATTTAAAGTACTATTTTTAGTTATAAAGAGAACAGGAGACAGTGCAAAAGACAAAGTACTAATTATTGCAAGTACCATAATAATAAAAAAAAGAAGTGAATTATATGAAATTTATGAATACTGCTCAGCAAATGCTTCTAAGAATTCAAGCCACTGCGGACATCTTTCCTGCAACATTTGAGTATATTCATGCCCCTCTTCTAATCCTTCATAATTAGCACCATCTAGTTGAGCATGCTCCATAGATTCATAACCATACTGCTTTGCAAAAGCATCTAACTCTTGATCTGTCATAAACTCATTATTTCCACTTGCATATGTTTTACAAGTTAAATCCACTACGAAGTTTAGATAGTTTTCTCTTGCTGAATCGGTTGCTATTTCAGGAGTATCTTGCGTTGTCTCAATAACTACTCTACCCGTTGTTTCTTCTGCTTGTACCACCGGTAATACTTCAGTACTACTTTGACATGCACTTAACAAAAGCAAAGAAATAAGCAGTGTGTTTAAAATAAGATAATTATTTTTCATAGATTAGTTTATTTCATACCATATTTAAATATTTTACCAAAAAAAATGTTAAGATATAAATAATAAGTTGAACTTCCATTTTATATGGGGCTAAACAGATTAGTTAATTTGGGACTTGCAGGACTACTTGGAGCTGGCTCTGTACTTTCAGGCGTTAATGTTATTAACATGTATAGCACAAATCTTAGCTATAACAGTTTAGAAAACAAAGCAAAAATAGAAGATGGTCACGAGCTTGCAATCACTCAAGATTTCTATGAAGACAAGCAAAAATTTTACGCAGGTAATGTTGCTATGTTTGGAAGCTTAGCAATGATGGCAGGGATTGGACTTTACTATAACAGGAGAAAGTGAGGAGATGGACTTGGAAGATAAGGTTTTAGAAGTAATTGATGTTGGAGTTGTAAAGTACAAAGAATTACTTGATATGCAATCAAAAAACAACGAAGAGTTAAAAAATGATGTTTTATACATAGCTCAATGTGAAAAACATATTGATTTTGGAAACAACAAAAAAAAGAATAAATTTAGTTTAGAAGCTGAAGAAAAATTAACAGAAAAATATGGCATTTTAATGGATGAAAAAGGCTATGTAAAGGAAGAAATCTTAAGAGACTTAGAAGTAAATGGATTTGAAGACTATGGTTTTAGTGTAAGTAAACGTGGAGGCGGAAGCACTGTTATTGGTCCTGGACAAACGCTTTTCTTTTTCTCAGCAGATGTTAAAGGCTGGACTGGCTCTGATGATGCTGTAAAGAGTTTAAAACCTGTTGTGTCTATGTTTAACGATGTGATGCTAAATAGCCTAAAAGAATATGTTGGAGAGGAACTTTTTTTACAAAACCAAGGGTATAGCGAAATGCTAAAAGATGACAACTTTGACGTTGCGTATTTGAAAGAAGGAAAACCATACAAGCTTGGCTCAAAAGGACTCATGCTACATAATACTTTAGAGGGTCTTAGGATTAAAGGAGGATTTTCTATACATGGAACTCACAGAGGAATTGAAGGATTTAACTTGGTTCACGCATGCGGTATAAGCCCAGAAGAGATAGGTATTGGATGCATTGAAGACTTGACGCTGTTTGATAGGGACAAATTTATAGGATACGTGCTTGACGAAGTAAAGGAAAATATGAATTATACCAAAATAAACTATAAAAATTAGTCAAAATGAATGCTTGACTTCTTAGTACCTGCTCTATCAATCATTTTATACAACAAATTTTTATCTGACTTTTTCAAAACACAACTATTTGGAAGTGGAATTAACTCTTTAACTAAGTACTTAGAATCAAACCTAGCATTTCTGCTTATAAAACTTTTAAACTTAAACTTAGAATTAGAAGAATTGTTAATAGAAAATTAAAAAAGCTTTGAAATTGTTACCTTTTATATCCTCTAAGAATTAACTCTGCCTTATCCTCTTTATTTGTCGCTTTCAACTCATTTTTAAACTCTTTATGAGCATCTTCAAAGTTAAGTTTATCATAGAACATATCTTTAACTAAGCCTTGGGTGAAATCATCTCTTAATATGTTTAATGAGTTTAACTTTGCCAACTCGGAATATAGTCTTGAAGAATCTTCAGTTAACGAGTATATTTTACCATTATCATGAAAATTAACATCTGGCAAAGAACCAACCCCTGGATTTGTATTTGAAGAGGTGTTTAAAGCATTTGCCAGGGCAACTAAACCTTTTTTAGCATCTAAATACACTCTTTCTTCTTGTGGCATTGACTCAAAAAAGTTTTTCAAACTAAGATCTGCTGCATCTTCGTAACCTAACACTTCATATGGCCTGCTAATTTTAGCTATGTTATTGTCGTGGCCTTTGATTGAGTGCAAATCTATTTTACCATTATCTGTCATTATAAGAAACTGGTAATCCGGATTATTTATTGATACTGATTGACTGTTTAGTATTTGAATGTATTCTTGCATTAATCTATCGTTAATTTTAACACCTTCAGTTGTGGTACCTGCTATCATTTCATCCTCTGTAAGACCAAATCTGGAGTATAGCTGAGCTTTGAATGTGTCTCTTTTCTTATCTGAAACTAATTCCCTTAGAGCACCTCCTATTTTGGAAGGTGTTATTTGAGCTGGATTTTCATTTTTTAAGTATTCTAAGATTGTACTTGTGGCTTCTGAGTTTTGATTTCCATTACCCGCGTTTGCAATGCTTACTGGTATTGGATTGTGAATTTGGTGAATTTTTGATATTAAATCATAAGTTCTTTGAGGGGTTGAACCTAGCTTGTCTGCAATTATTGCTCCTTGATTTCTATTGAAAATCATACCAGCCACTACTGTCATCGTTGAAGGCTAATTCATCCTCATTTAAAAATGTTTGTATTTGTTACTACTATTAAGTGTCGGTTTGTTTTTTGGTTAAAATGTTATGTCGGGATTATATTTAAATAAAATTCTATACTTCTGATTTGATTATGAGGGATGCCAGATTGGAAGGATTGTTGCGAGTTACTAAAGCTGAATTTGAAGAATTATTCAAACAAAATAATGTTTCTTACGTAGAGCTTTTGAGTAGGATAAAACGTGACTCGTCTATAAAACAACAGCTACAAAGAGAAAGTAATGTTTTCGACATGATTGGACTTAGAGCTATAATGAATGATGATACTGACTGTTTGGCTGTTGGAGAGCTGATTGGCAAAAATTATACTATATTAGATAACAGGTATCGAGACTACATTTCTAATCCTTGGAGTGATGGCTATAGAGCCATTCACATGGATTTACAATTAAAGGAAGATGTTGTAATTGAGGTTCAAATAAGAACTCTAGAAATGGACAAACACGCTAGATCTTTGATTAAAAAGCTTGGAGACCACTACTGGAGACAAACAAATTATAAGAGGCATCTTTGAGTTGGAAAATATCATTCGACGTACTCAGTCGCTTGACTTAACTCTTCATTTCTTAAATGCCAAGTATCGCTTACTTTTACTATGCTTAACTTTTTTTCTGCCTTTTTTATTATTGAAACTGATGATGGATGTATTTCAGAGTAGAAATCTGTTGGAACTAGCTTGTTTAAAAAGAACCTTATTATATTACCATGGCAAACAACAACGATATCCTCGTTTTGACTTGTTATAAACTCCCAAGCTGTTTCGGCTCTTTGTGAATCTTCTTCATACCTGTTTGGCCGAGTATTTGGCTTTTCTGGGCCTCCAACTAGTTTTCGATAGATTTCATTGAAATCACTTTTAACTATAGGAGTATTGGTTAGTTGCCTTGCAGTTTGTATGCTTCTCTTTAAACTACTGGAATAAATTTTAAGATTTCTTTGTTTAAAGTATTTCTTCAAAGCTTTCGCTTGTAGAACACCTTTACTTGTAAGCTCGGGCTCTTCTTTCCACGCAGGATCTAAATTAGCTTGCGTTTCCCCATGCCTAACTAAGTAAATATGATTGACCATAATCTTATTTTAGACAAATAAGTATTTATGTGTTTTGAAAACAATGAATGAGAAGATTTTTTATCTCAATTGTTTAAAAAAATGGGTTATGTTGTTAATAGTACTGAACTGACAGGAGCTCAAGGTGCTGATTTAATATTAGTAAAAAATGGCGTAAAAACAGTTGTACAAGCGAAGCGTTATAGTGGTAGTGTTTGTAATAAAGCAGTTCAAGAAATTGTCGCTGCAAGAAATCTATATTTTGCAGAAAAAGGTATAGTTGTTACAAATAGTATTTTTTACTCCTAGTGCAAAAAGTTTAGCTGAAAATAATGATATTCGTTTAGTAGACAGAGATAAACTAAAAGATCTTTTATGCCATTATTTTTAGTCGAATTTGTAAAAATATTTTATGAGAGAATAAACCTATCTACTTTAATTCTAAAATTGTGAGACCTATAGTTCATTTGGCATAGAAAATATATTTTCAT
>SKHC01000021.1 GCA_007117145.1 Candidatus Woesearchaeota archaeon | reverse complement strand
TGAAGGAGAAAGAACTCCTATAAGTAACCCAGGACTCATGGTTGATGTAATAATTGAGTATGTTAACGGAGAGCCAAGAGCATTAATCGCAACGGAAAACCTAGCAAACAGTATGTTTACAAGACTATACTTTTGGAGAGGAGAAGGCTTAGACAGATTCGAATTATTTGGCGAGCACTCAAATGACTTCGCAGGACATAGGACACTTAACTGGCAAGTAATATGGTGAAAAAAACTTTAATCGCACTACCCGCATATAATGAAGCAAAAGTAATTGGTAGTGTAATTAAAAGTATAAAACAAGAAGGCTACAAAGACATCTTAGTAGTTGACGATGCAAGTAAAGACTCTACCAGTTATACCGCAACGAAAGCTGGAGCTGTTGTAATAAAGCATTTGATTAACAGAGGTGCTGGGGCAGCCACTATGACTGCTATAGAGTATGCAAGAGATAACGGATACTTTGAGCTTGTATTGCTTGACAGTGATGGTCAGCACGACCCAAAAGACATAAAAAAATTGCTTAAAGCAAAAGGAGATGTAGTAATTGGCATTCGCGATTGGAAGAGCAAAACAATGCCTTGGAGTCGCAAATTCTTCAACGTGGTCGGAAATCTTATAACTTGGGTTTTCTTTGGATTATACGTTAAAGACTCGCAATCCGGATTTAAAGTGTTAAGGCGCAACGCACTTGAGAAGATAAACTTAACTTATGACAGATACGAGTTTTGCTCAGAGCTTATTGGAGAGATAAAAAATCAAAGGCTAAGCTATGCTCAAATACCAATAAAAGTTATATATACAGATTACTCAAAGAGTAAAGGACAAAGCTTTATGAACGGAATAAAAATGGTTATGAGGTTGATATTTAGATGATAACCTGGATACTTAGCGGAATTGCTATCTTGATGATAATCAGAGTTTTCTATAATTACGTGATGAAAGAAATCCAATTCGGAGAATTTTTCCTCTGGCTAGTTGGCTGGAGCGCGTTATTAATACTTGCAATAATGCCTTGGATTAGCACGTTCTTTGCAGAATACGTAGGACTTACACGTGGAACAGACTTGGTTGTAATACTTAGCATAATACTCTTATTTTACATTAACTACGGATTATACAAGAAAGTTGACGACCAACAAAAAGAATTAACTAAACTAGTTAGAAAATTGTCAAAGAAATAAAAAAAAGTGTTTTAAGAAAACTTTTTAGTGTACTGCTGACCTTGCTTGTTATTAGACCACTCCATGTTATTAGTTTTTCCTAAAGCATCAAATAAATAGAGTTTCTTTTTACCTTTATCTCTTGAAGTGTCAAAATCAGAATCTAGTAGTAACCTGTAATTATCAAAGACCTGATCTTTTCTAATCGTGCTCATAGCATAGCTTATAGCAATGTTTGACAGTGCAAAGTTATCAACGCTTGGCCTTTCAAACTCTGGTAGGAACGAAGCAGGACCTTTAGTTTTATAGTCAACATTTAAAGTTCCAACAGTTTCCTTCTGATGATTATCAGAAACCTTGCTAATTCTAACCTTGAAACCGTTTTTAGATACATTCGTTGTGTCAAACAGGTAAATCCCTTCGTTTCCTTTTCGCGTCACTGTATTGTCAAACGGACTCACTTGAGTTTTGTAAAACTCTTCTATGTTTTCTTCTAAATTAGGTTCCATTTCGCTTGTTATTATATAAATGATATTTAAAATTTTTTAAAAACCACTAAGTTTAAATACGGATGACACTACTGTAGAGAAATGAAAGAAAAAATGTATTTCTCAGAAATGTACGAAGGAATATTTGCAAAGAATCCTATAACTGACTTGTATTATCGACACGCAGTTAATGAACTTGGAGGCAAATACGGAGATGGCAAACTAGAGGATTTGGCTAAAGCTTACGCATTTTGCGACATGGAACGACAAAGCTACAAGATAATCAAACCTTCATAAGTAAACTTTATTAAAAATAGCTCATTACCCACTTCTATGTTACACCACATAACGGCTATAACTGAGAAGATTAAAGAAAATTATGATTTTTATACAGGCAAGCTTGGAATGAGCTTTGTAAAAAAAACTGTTAATTTTGACGATCCTACTACTTACCATTTGTATTACGGAGATTCTAAAGCGAGTCCTGGAAGTTTAATAACTTTTTTTTATTATCCAGGGAAAGGTAGAAGAGGAAAAGGTTTCGCTGAAGGAATAATCATGGAAGTTCCACAAAAAATTTATGACAAACTAGGAGACTTAGTGCACGACCCTGACGGCCTCACATTGAAACTTAGACCTGGAAAAAACTATAAAACGGTTGGAGTGATAACTCCTGCGAGTAAAGAATTCTTAGGAAAATGGATGATTAGCTCTGACAACGAGTATGTTAACCACGAAAAACCTGGGTTTATGGGTGCTGGACTTATACATCACGTCGCTCACATAACTGAAGATGATATTAGTCAACTTAAAAGTAGAGAGGAGCTTGTAAATTCTGAAATCAACGTCAGTCCTGTAATGGAGAGATTTTACTTCAAAAGCATATATTTTCACGAAGAAAACGGGTGCTTGCAAGAAATTGCAACTTTTGGCCCTGGCTTTTTTATTGATGAAGAAAAACTTGGAAGCAAACTCGTACTTCCCCCATGGTATGAAAAGCACAGAGAAGAAATTGAAAAGAGGTTACCTGACTTATGATAAGAAAAGGCACTGGAAAAAAAGCAATACTTATGCTTCACGGACGAGGTGGAAACGCAGAAGATATTCTCAGTTTAAGTGAGCATTTCAACGCAGTTTGCTTTGCATTCACAGCTGAAAATAATGCTTGGTATCCTTACTCTTTTCTAAAATTCAAAAAAGAAAATGAGCCTTACCTGTCTTCTAGTTTAAAAAAAATTCATGACGCAGTGGTTGAGATTAAAAAAGAATTCTCAGAAGTTTACTTGCTTGGGTTTAGCCAAGGAGCATGTCTTGCACTTGAATACGGCGCTATGCACGAAGTAAGCGGAGTTATTGGCTTTAGCGGAGGCTTGATTGGAGATAGAACAGAACTTTTGAAGAAGGCTAAAACGAAAAAAGTTTTCATATCTTGCAGTTCAAAAGATCCTTTCATTCCTTTAGAGAGAGCAATGACGACTGCTAAGATTTACTCTGACAGCGGAGCTTTCGTTAGTTCAAATTTTTACACAGGAAGCACTCACACAATAACATCTGAAGATTTAGAGCTTGCAAAGAAACTCGTTAACTAAAAACAAACTTTTTGTCTAAGAAATACTTTGTCGTGTAACCAATTATTAAACCTATTATCCCTCCAACGTATTTTGCAAGCTCTGCTTGCGGGAACGCGAAGTAAAAACCTAACTCGAAACCCCAAAAAATTATCGTGGTGAAAACACCCATCACAGTGTACAAAATGAACGTGGTCAAATTCTTTTTCAATGTTTTTGTTTGGTAATAAAAAATGTATTTTTTATCTAACACGTACTTTGTTACAAGCCCAACTAATGTTCCAATCATTAAACCAACGTATATGTAAAAAGGACCTTTGTAGACTTGAAAGAATAAGAACTGCGAAAACATATTCGCAAATATTGAAAGGATTGCAAACAACGCGTAGAGCGAAATTAACTTTTTGTGTTTTAATATCGACTTCATTTTAAAAAAACTTCTTTATAATTCTTAAAAAACCCTGATTCCAAGGAACTCTATGACTCACACCTGATTGTTTCTCAAAAGATTTCAAGTTATCTAAGTACCACTCATAATTTCTTATTAATGCCTCTTTGTTTGAATACTTTGGCTTGTAACCTAATTGTTTTTTTGCTTTATCTATTGAAACAAAAGAATCTCTGTAAGCTGTCTCATAAACCCACTCGTAAAGCGGAGATACTTTGAAAAACTCTAAGATTTTAAGAAACAAAACTGCTGGAGCTGCTGGAAACATGATTATCCTTTTTTTATGACCTGCTTTATCTAAAACTGCCTGGAAGTCTTCTTTTATAGTCGTGAATTTTTCTGCACCTATGTTGAATGTGTCGTTTACTTTATTTTTTGGCTTCGTCATGCAAAGATGAATTGACTGGCACAAGTCCTCAACATCTAATAACTGGTAGCGATTTTTTCCTTTACCGAGTAACGGAAAATTCTTTTTATCTTTAGCCCAATCAAATAATAGTGCGAACACTCCAAGTCTCTCTGGACCTATGAAAGATTTCGGTCTAAGTATTGGAACGCATAACTCTTCTCTGTACTTTAAACACTCTTCCTCTGCTTTAATCTTTGCAATTCCGTAAGCTCCAACTCCAACTAGTTTATCAGTCTCGTATATTGGATGTTTTTTTGGAATCCCGTAAACCGCTGTTGAGCTTATGTGAATGAATCTTTCTATCTTGTGCTTTACTGCGCTTTCTATCAAGAGCCTTGTGCCTTTAATATCTGTAGAGAAAATGTCTTTCTTTGAATATAGTGGTAGTGCAGCTGCTGTGTGAATTACCACGTCTTGGTTTTTCACTGCTTTACTCACTGCATCTTTGTTTCGAATATCTCCTTTAATGAATTTAATCTTAGACTTTTCTTTGTAGTTGAAATCTGCAAAATCTAAAACTGTGACTTTGTAATTTTTCTTTAACAAGTATCTAACAAGGTTGATTCCTAAAAAACCAGAGCCTCCTGTAACTAAAACTTTCTTCATAGATTATAGGACTTACAAAAGTCAATATAAATGTTTTCATAAAGCATACAAAAGACCAAATGTGACTGATGCATATATTATGATTGAAGCTAATAAGTACTTGTCCTTGTAGAATAGCTCAGGGTGCCTTGTTATTATACTTCCATGATGCAATAAGTTAACGTATCTAATAACTGTGTAGAATGCGATTGGAAGCGTTAACAAAAACAAGGGTGACTGCACGAAAACTATGTACAACGAATATACTGTTAAAAGCATCGTGATTGAAACTATGGTTATGAAAAAAGTTGTTTTCTCATCATAATCCTTTAATGACTCTCTTGTCTTTGTGGCTTTCTTTTTTAAGAAAACTATGTCTGCATA
>SKHC01000095.1 GCA_007117145.1 Candidatus Woesearchaeota archaeon | reverse complement strand
TGACCTAGACCTCTGCTTCCAGTATGTATTAAAACAACTATTTGACCCTCATTTAAAATACCAAATTGTTTAGCAATATCTTTATCGAAAATCTCCCCTATTCGTTGAATTTCTAAGAAATGATTCCCACTGCCAAGAGTTCCCAGTTGATTTCTACCTCTCTTCTTTGCCTTATCAGAAATCTTTGTTGGATCCGCATCTGGCATTTCACCATTACTCTCGCAATTATCAATATCTTCTTGTATCCCAAAACCTCTATCAACCATGTACTTTGGTCCTTGAACTAAGACTTTGTCTAACTCATCATTATCTAATTGAAACTTGGATTTACCACCCATACCTGGAGGAATATTCTTAAACAAGACTTCTAATAATTCTTCTATTTTACCTTCAACATCTTCAACGGTTAAATTCGTGGTGAGCAAACGCACTCCGCAATTCACATCAAAACCAACGCCTCCAGGGCTCAAACATCCGTCTTTCTCACCTGTGGCAGCAACGCCTCCTATGCTAAAACCATAGCCTTGATGAGCATCAGGCATCATTATACTATAGCCTTTAATACCTGGAAGCCCAGCCACATTAATACCTTGCTGAATGCAACTATCTTGCTCCATCTTCTCCATGAGTTTATCTGAAGCAAATATTTTTAGAGGAACTTTCATATCTCCTTTCTTTTCAACCAGGAAAGAATACTCGTTTAACTTTTTCATAACACGAATGAAAACCTTGTACGTATTTAATGTTTTCTTTTTAAAGTAATTAGATGTCAAGTACTACTTGAATTGTGTATTTACTTGCAGATTTCTCTACTTTTAACTCGTTTAGTGTCACTGCTTTTACGTATGTATGAACATCGTACTTGAATTCTTGCTGGTAATCTCCAACAATCGTAGCTTTAAGAGTTAAATCTTTAATTTCAACTTTGATGTCATTTAGAAGAAATGCTTCTGAATCCATTATAAAAATTAACTCATCTAAAAAATTAAAAACCAAACTCTCAACACTCACAGCAGAAACTTCAATTGTTAACTCACTGCTTTTACTCACTTTCTCTATGTCTGTCATTACTTTAAAAGTGGCTTTCGCCGAATTCTCGAAAGCTTCAGCTAATGTTTTACCATATGCTTTAAACTTAACATCGGCTGTGTGCTCAAAAAACTCGAATTTAGGCATGTTAAGCTACCACTCTATTACTTCAACTCTTGGAGGACGCTCATCATCTGGCTTTTCTTTTGGCTCATCATCTTCTTTTTTGTCATCATCACCAAACATGTCAAAAACTGAGCCATCAGAACTTGTGCTTGAAGGAGTGTAACTGTCATCATCCACTAGTTTTTGTAGAAAAGCAATAGTTTTTTTTATATCTTCCTTTGAATCTTTTGAAGTATCAATTTTTATTTCCATTGACAAATTTAAGACTCACGAGTTTTTATAATTATTGATTTTTAAACGTGGATTGATAATTCATAAAAACTATGTTGGATGCTTCCTCAACTGTGATTTTTTTTAACTCAGCAATTTTTTTAATTGCAAACTCGACATATCTGGGCTCACTCACTTTCCCCTGAACTGGAGACATGTATGGACCGTCTGTTTCTGTAAGTAATTGTCTTAGATTAGTGTAGTTAACTATTTCTTGAAGTTGCTGGCTTTTATTTATTATTGGAAGAATTGAAAAATTGTAGCCTTTGTCACTTAGTTTTTGCATTAGCTTTTTCTTACCCATAAAACAGTGAAGAACAGGGTTTTTTAATTTGCTTGACTCTAATAAGTCATGAATTTCTAACTCTGCTTTCCTTGAATGAATGATTAAAGGCAGTTTTGTCTTCTCACTCAAACTTATAAATTTTTCAAAGGCATATAATTGCTTTTTCTTTTGAATCGCCGTTTTTCCTTCATCTAAGTACTTGTTATCAAGTCCTACTTCTCCAAGAGCTATGGGTTTTGCTTTTCTTATAAAATCTATTTCTTCATCTATTTCTTCAAATGACATGTTGTGAACGTCTGTAGGGTACAACCCCAGAGCAGGTTTCACAACTTTAAATTTCTCTTGGAGTTTTAAAACTTCTCGATTACTTTTAGAATTCACCCCATTAGCAATTATTGCTTTTACGTTGTTTTCCTCTTGAACTTTTATCAAATTATCTATGTCTTTTTTGTATTCTGGGAAATCCAAGTGGATATGAACGTCTACTAATCTCAATTTGAAATCACATCGTTTATTTTTATGAAAACTTCTTGTATTGAGCCTTCAGCTGGAATTTCTTCAACTCTAACTCCTTTTTGCTTAAACACATCTAAGACAGGAGTAGTTTTTTCATGGTAAATGTTTAGTCTTTTCAAAACGCTCTTTGGCTCATCATCTTCTCTTTTAATTATCTTACCACCAAGTTTTTCACACTCATCTATGTCTTTTTGTGTAATTTTATCATCTATGAATATCTTGTTATTAGCTGTACATATTCTTCTTTTTCCAATTCTTTTTACGGATTCATCATCGCTTATGTTTAACGCTAAAACTAAATCTATCTTTGTGTTTTCAACTAAGAATTGTGCTTGGTCTGTGTTTCTTGGATAGCCATCAAGGATAACACCACCTTTGTTTTTTTCTAACACGTCTTTTACTGCTTTATTGTTTATCTCATCTGGTATTAAATCTCCTTTCTTCATAGCGCTTCTGATTAACTCGTGGTTTTCACCTTCGTTTTTGACTATATCTCTTAAAACGTCTCCCATAGACACGTGTTTTATGTCTAGCTCTTTGCTTATCAGTGTTGCCTGTGTTCCTTTTCCGCATCCTTGCGGTCCCATTATTACTATGTTCATCCTAGGTAACCTCCATCTTGTTTGTGTATAACTGTTTTATTCCAGCTATCTGACATCTCTGTTAGTATTATTTGCAACTCCGGCTTTATCTTGCCCCATTGCAACATGTAAGTTTTTGAAACTTCTTTGAATTTATCTTCAGAAAAATTTAATCTAAATAATAGTAATTGTCTGTTTAATTTCATAAGCTCCTTGTACACATCATTAATTTTCACTGTGTGATGTATTCTTAAGAAATTTGCTTCATGCATGCTTGCTACGTTATCTGGTTGCAATAAGTCTTCGATTAGACCTGCATATGTGTAAGTTCTATGAACCATTTTATCTAGCAAATCTCTCAAAGAATCTATTTTCTCCAAATCAAACTCTTCAGATAAAACTGCATAATCTAATCCATATTTTTTAAAATCTGACTTCTTCATTTTCCTTCTTCAAAAAATGTCTTTATAAGACTTGAATAAAGCAAAGTTGTTTTTATATCCCAACCTTCTGGGAAACATTTAACGTAGTTTGGCCACGCATATCTCTCATCTAAAAACACTATTACACCTCTATCCTTTTCTGATCTTATACATCTCCCTGCGCTTTGCAGTGTCCTATTAAAACCAGGATACAAATACCCATAGTCCCAACCTTTATTAAATTTTAAATCATAATATTTTATTAAAGCTTTTGTTTCTAAATCGGGAACTTGCAAAGGCAAACCAACTATGACAACGCATTTAAGCAAATCACCTGGCAAGTCAATTCCTTCAGCAAAGCTACCGCTGCTAATACCAAGAAGTACTGCTCCTGAATTCTTGTAATCTTTAAATCTCTTTAGCAAATCAAGTTTCTCTGGTTTTGACAATCCTTGTCTTTCTAAGAAAACTGTTTTCTCAATGTTTTTTAAGTGAACGTAGACTTCATCTCTTAACTTGTAACTTGGAAAGAAAACCGCTGTGTTTCCAGGTACGAGTTTGACTATGTTTCTAACGTGCATCGCTATATCTTTGTATTGAGCTTCGTTTCTTGAAGTGAACTTCGTACTTGTTTTTGGAATTACTATGTTCAACCTGTTTTTGTCAGGAAACGGGCTTTTAAGCACTAATTCTTCTGTGTTAGTCATTCCAAGCACTTCTCTGTACATACTTGGCGGAGTGAGAGTTCCACTCATAACTATGGTGCTGTGAGCATTACCTATTATATCTCTTGTGATAACACTTGGATCTAAACAAAGATAACTTAATTGAAGTATTTTTTCTTTGAACCCATCTCGTTTTTGGAATACTCTGATGAATCCTTCATCTTCTCTAATCCAACTATCTAAAAAAGTTGCTAAGCTACCAAGATAACTGCTTTTTTGTTTTTCTCTTATTACATCTGCTTTATCATGTAACATCTTCGTGAATTTATCATAGGGATGTATCGCATTAACTGTGTCAAGTAAATCATTAACATCGATGTATGCTTCTTCTCTAACACCTTGATTGTATTCTTCTAACAACTCTAGAATAGAATTTATCACTTTGGTTATTACTACTTCATCAAACTCTGCTGCTTCACTTAACGCTCGCTTCAAGGCTATATTTGTAATCTTACTGCTTGCCAAATCCTTAACTCTTGAAGGAAGATTATGAGCTTCATCTATTATTAGTATGCAATCACTTAAGTTTTTATCTAACTTAGCTAAGAAATTCTCATTTATGCTTGGATTGAATAAGTAAAAGTAATCTGTCACGATAACGTTACTGTCTTTTCCAACGATTAAACTTACCTCGTATGGACAAACGCTATGCTCTTCACCTGCAACTAATGCATCATTTGTATTTGCAGGACTTTTAGCTTTCAACTGATTTACTGCTAATTTAGCCTTAAAGCTTAACTGATCTTTTGTTTTTAGATTATAATAATAACTGCACTTCCCCTCACTTCTAAGTGTTTTACAATATTCAATGAAGTCACGATTTGACAACTCCTTAACTCCTGGTTGCAAACACAAATGTTTTTTTCCTATTATATCTACTCCAACTAATTTTATATTGTGCTTTTTTCTAATCCTCTTTAAAGTATCTAACGCTAAGTCGTGCTGTGTGTGCATGCTTGTCAAGAAGAATATTGTTTTCTTTGTGTCTATTGTGTTTGATAGAGTCGCTGCAAGACTAGCACTTGTTTTACCAAGGCCTGTTGGAGCGTGAACAACTAAGTTAGAGCCTTCTTTTACTGCTTTGTCTATCTTTTCAACTAGCACATCTTGTATTGGTCTCACCAAGTCATAAGGAAATAATAAAGTCATAAGTTTAAGACAATAGCAACTAATATAAAATACTTATGTAAACCCGCCCGGCTACTTTTTAAAAAAACCAGCTACTTTTTCGGAAAGTCTTTCAAACAAACTCGAGCCTTGCTCAGTTATTTTTTCAATTTCTTTACTGTATTCTTTTGTTAACAAATTCATGTTTTTAACTTTTGAACCATAACTGTTAAAATAAACCATTGTTTCAAGTTCGGGTTCTTTATTTTCTGCTGCTCCTTCATCTGTGTAACCAATAGGAATTATCACTTGAGGCCTTCTTTCACCTGAAATTGAAAGTAAGGTGTTAAGCTTGTTTTCATCAAAAGCTCCAACCCAACAACCGGCAAGACCCAAACTGTGAGCAGTAAGTAAAATGTTTTGAGTTGCAGCAGCACAACTTTGAACTGAGTAAAGCCTCTCTCCTCTTTCCTTGTATAATTCTTTTGTGTGATGAAAATCACTGACAACAACTATTAACACAGGAGCTTGCCTAATCCAGTACTGTTCTTGAGCACACTCAGCTACTTCACTTAGCAAAGCTTTATCTGTGACAACTATGAATTTGTAATCTTTTAAATCCCCAGCACTTGGAGCATGTGAAGCGGAATCTAATAATTTGGTTATCTTTTCAAACTCGACAGGTTTAGAATTAAAACTTCTCACACTTCTTCTTTGAGTTATTGCTTGAAACACGTCCATGATAACACCTAATTATTTTTATTATTTATTAAGCTTTGCCCCACATAAATGGCAATAATTACTATTTGAATAATGCTTCGCCATACAAATTGGGCATTTTATTATTGTTCTCTCAGTTGGTATTCTGTGAGGGGGAATTGAAGTTTTTGCTCTTATTGGTTTATCTCTTAAAATAAATGCTGTGAGTATTTTGAAAAACCCCCATATTATAAATCCTAATCCTACGTAAAAAAATATTTTTATGTTAGATCCATCAACTCTTGAATTTATAAAATTAGAAAAGTAAGCCATCACGAACCCAATTATAATGAAAACTAAGCTAGGTATCTTCATATTTTGCTCATCCCATACATGTAAGGCCTTAATACTTTAGGTATTGTAACAGAGCCATCTTTATTTTGATAATTCTCGAGTATAGCAACTAACAATCTACTTGTAGCAATAGCTGTATTGTTTAAAGTGTGAACGAAGACTTTCTGGTTTTTATCTTTGTATCTTATGTTAGCTCTTCTTGCCTGATAATCAGTGTAATTTGAATTGCTACCTGTTTCCTTGTATGATTTTTGCCTTGGCATCCAAGTCTCGATGTCATACTTTTTCGCAGCAAAACCGCCAAGATCACCAGTACAAATATTTACAACTCTGTATGGTAATTCTAATTTTTCATATAGCTCCTCTGAGTTTTTTTGAAGCTCTTCATGAAGATTGTAGCTATCTTCAGGCTTGCAAATAATTACTTGCTCAACCTTGTTGAATTGATGAGTTCTAAAAAATCCTTTTGTGTCAAGGCCATGACTGCCAACTTCCTTTCTAAAACACATAGAATAACTACAAAGCCTAACTGGGAGATCATCTAAGTTAAACACATCATCTTTAAACTGAGCAAGTAATGGATGCTCAGATGTTGCGATTAAGTATTTATCTTCACCATCTATTTTATACATAACATTCTCGAAATCTTCAAAACTAACTCCTGTTTCATATGCTTCTTTATTCATAATTAAAGGCATTTCCATATAAGTATAATTTTTTCTAACCAATGAATCTATGGCAAATCGGATTAGAGCTTGATTTAACAAAGCTAATTTACCTTTTAACACGTAAAAACCAGAACCTGAAATTTTCGAACTTCTATCAAAATCAGCACCCTCAATTAACTCTGCTACTTCTTGGTGAGGTTTAAGCTCAAAACTAAATGTTTTGGGAGAGCCCCAATGTTTAACTGGAACGTTCTCAGAATCATCCTTTCCAAAGGGAACAGACTCGTGAGTTATGTTTGGAATGCTTTTAAGACCTACATCGATTTCTTTTTCCAAGATTAATCTTTTTTCTTGATTATCTTTTATTTTATCTGGTATCGTTTTAACTTTAGCTAATATTTTTGAAGCGTCTTTGTTTTGTTTTTTAAGCTCTGATACTTCTTTACTTAGTTTATTTCTTTGGCTTCTAAGATTATCTTCTTCAAATTTTAGCTTTCTCCAAAGCTCATCTTTAGCTTTTAGAGTTCTTACAAGCTTTACTTTATCTTTATCCTTTCTTTTTTTCAAATCTTCAATAATTAAATTGGGATTTTCCCTTAAAATTTTTATATCAATCATACTTTCCTTTAAACAAAACCCTAAATATAAAGGTTTTGGTAACGCATTTATTTTCATTATGGAAGTTAAATAGGTCTTTATCGACCCAAAACATAGAAAAGTTTATATATAAGTTATGACTTACTAATATACATAATAAGTCTGGTGAGTTAAGCTGAGGGGATACATATATACACAAAGCATTTTTTCTAGAACCCAATCGAATCGGTTCAACAATTTTAGGCTGAAGACTCAAACGAAAGTTCCAGTATCGAGTATACAATGTAATAGTAACTACATTGCAGCATAAAATAATTATTTTTTTAATTTTCTTCTTTTAATTAAACAAGCCAATTAACGCGCTGTTAACTGAATTAACAAACAACTTTAATCTATCAAATAAACTAATATTTTCAAAATCAAAACTTAAACTCTTTTTAATTTCATACTCTTTGCCGTGAACATCTTCGTAAACCACAGTTAGATGTAAATCAGTATTTTTCAAAGTAAAATAATTAGAAGGTAAACCTAATGGTAAAGTATTTGTTGTGTGGACTCTGTCAATTTTATAAAACTGTTGATGTAAATTGTTGCCAAAAGTAACTCTTACGTTTTGAGGTGTGGCAAAACTATCTCTTGTCAAAATGACATCGAAGCGTTGATCTGAATAATCTGACACTTTCTTAAAGTCTAAGATTTCAACGATGATTTTTGCATCATCAATCGTGTTAAATGGAACAAAGCTCACGGCAGAATCAAATCCTTTGTAAGAGAACACATAAGTTCTGTAACCAATAGATAAATTTATATCGAAATTAAACTCATTGAAACCTTCAGTTAACTCAAATGCACTGCACTCTTCCTCAAAGCAAACTAAAGCCACTTCCTCACTTGGCAGTGTGACTTGACAGTTAGCAATAGCTGAATCATGAATGTAACCAGAAGATATTATCTTGCAAGAAAAATCCAAATCAGACAAATCCTTGTCAGCTTGCACATACGTATTAGATAAAACAAGGCCTGATTGAACTACTTCGAAACTTTGAGTTGTTCTCTCCCCCATACTAGAATAAACAGTTGTGGGAAAAGTGTAAATCAAACTCCTATCCAACTCACTAACATACACTAGCCAACTAATAGTTTTTACTTGATTAGGTTCTAGTAAAACATCAACCCTTGCAGGACTTAATAGGTTTAACTCACGAACTAATGCTGTGTTGAAAGACCTTGCAACGTAGTAAGGCCTCTTATTTTGTATTTGCGCAGTTACAACGTTATAAGAATTAAATCCTATCTGCTCCGATTCGAAAAATACTTTGATTGAAACGTCATCATCTCTTTTACTTCCAGAACTTAAAACTTCACTTACTAAAGACAAAGATCCTGGCGAAACATCAACGTTTCTAGCTCTCCAAGTAAACGTATTGGCGTACTTTGAACTGTCAACACCATGATTAAATTTTACGTGTGTTGCATCAACGAAACCTAACTGGTTGTACGTCGGATCAAAAGGAATCCATCCAACTGTTGGAAAATAAACTTCTGCCCAACCATGCGCCCCCCAATTCTCATCAAACAACTCAGACTCTGTGTAACTCATTCCACTTACATACCTTGCAGGAATGCCAAGACTTCTAAGCATAGATATAAACAAATTACTAATCTCATCACAAACACCTTGCCTGTGTTCTAAAACCCAAGAGCTTGGAAGTGTAGCCTGCGCAGTTAATGTGCTTAAATTGTATTCAACGTTCGTATTCACCCACGTAGCTATGTCAAATACAACCCTATACAAGTCATCCGTGTCTCCAGCTATCATTGATGCTTTTATTCGAATATCTTCATCTATGTCAATAAGCTCTGTTGGCAATGTGTATTGCATTAAGTCTTGGCTTAATGATTGTATTGGAAAGGGTATTTTTGTTGGTACTTCAACTGGATTCGAAGTTGTGTTTGTAACTGATACTATTTCCACTACGAAATCTTCAGGCTTAACTATCTCTATTACGTAATTAGAACCTTCTAAGTATCCTTCCTGACTTAAATAAAGCTCTTCTATTGACTGCCTATAACTAGTCATTGGAATCCATGAAAAATTCACAGTTAGATAATCAAGCTCAAAACTAGCAGTGGTAGTGAAATTCACAGGATTCTTAACAGTTGTTTTAACTTCGAGCCAATCTACGTAATGCAACGAATCAGCCTGAACTAACGCTACAGATAACAATACAACAATAGATAAAAATAAGAGCCTCATGGGGATAAATAAAACAACGCGTATTTAAAACATTTTTGAAAACACACTGGACACTTATCACCGTAAATCATAATAACAACCAAAATAAATCAGTTACATGAACAACTATGATGAAGAATTCTTAGAAATAATTGGATTATAGATAGGAGATGGAAGCATCTATAAGACTGGTAATCATTTAGTTTTTGAACTCCGGGAGCAATTTGAATGAAAAACAATTTTATGATAGTTACATCTTGAATTTATTCAACAAATACATAGAAAAAGTGACTATTGGCTTTCGTTCGGGTGGTAAAAATGGTTGTTATGGTATCAGAACCTGTAATAAGGAATTCATCTTAAGAATACTAGATACAGGATTTAAGCCAGGTAAAGAAACCGAAACAGTAATTATCTCAAATTCGTTAATGGCGCTATCAAAAATAAAGAAAAAATAAATTATACGAGGACTTTTTGCATCAGATGGAACAGCTTATCTTGCTAAAATAAATAATAAGAAAGAGAAACTATATCCCATAATAGCATACTCTTCAAAATCAAAAGAATTAATTAAACAAATACAAAAACTATTAGAAGAACACAATATAAGAACCTATACTTGGAATTATAAAAATAAATATGGTGATCAATCCCACATCAGAATTACTGGCGTTACACAACGTAAAAAATTTCAGGAGGAAATTGGATTAATAAATCCAAAACATATATTGAGAATCAATAATAAACTCAAATAATAGGAATATTTAAAAACAAAATCATAGTCTCAATGTTACCTGCCCAGGTCGCATAGTCTGGTATTGCGCAGAGTATAATTAGGAAAAACTAGTGTACGCGTAAGATTGCTACGTACCACATAAAGTGCGTCGATAGCCGACAATACCGCAGACATCCTGTCCCTTTGGGATCGTGGGTTCAAATCCCACCCTGGGCGTCCTTTTTTCTAAAAACCAATGTAAGAATTACATGTAAAGAATTATAACTCTAATTATTACATAAAATATATAAATCGACGTATAAACAATATAATAATAAAAAAAGAAAAGAGGTGTTTATTTTTTGCGGGAAGAACAGCTAGTTAAGCTAAAAGAGATAGTTATGAAGTTTAAAAAGAACAATAAACCAGATAAAACTATCAAAGAAATTCTATTGAAATCCAGTATACCTGAAGAAACAATTAATAAAGTCTTTAAAGAATTGGAATTAGAACCTGAAGATACATTTGAATTAGAAAAATTTGACATTACAGACGAAAAAAATGTTCCAGATACACCTGAAGAAGAAATAACTAGTAGTGATACTCAAGAATCTAAAGATGAGGAAAACGAACCCCAACAAGAAGAAAAAAGTAACAAACCAACAACAGAAACACCTGAACCAAAAAAGGATGAAAAAAAAGAACTCACAAGAGAAGAAGATACGTTTAAACCGGAAGAATTTGAAAAGCTTGAAAAGAGCGAGCAAGGAATATTCTCCAAAATAATAGATAAATTCAAAGACAAGAAAGAAACAAAGCAAGATGATACTGAAAAAGAAGAGCCTGTCGAGTTATTAAATCAAAGACAAATAAGTAAACAAATAGCGAAACTCAATAAAGCAATTGAAGATGAAAACATAAATTCTGCAAAGTTGGGAGGAAAAATTGAGCTACTCAATCAAAAAAATGCAGATACTAATGAGCAAATTCAAAACCTTCTTGAAAAAATTGGTGAATTGAGAAGCACAGTTCTTGGAAGAGAAAGAATGTTTAACAAACTAGAAGAAGATTTTTCAGTGGTAAAATACACAGTAAATGCATTTAAACCAGACAATCTTGATAAACGATTTAATAGTGTAGATGCAGATGTTTTAAGAATAGAAAGCAAGCTAGAAAAGTTAGATACTCAAACAAAACTAAATGAAGAAAAACTGAAGAAATATTCAGATATGATGCAAAAGATTCAAAGTTTTGATAATGTTATTGAAAAACTGGAAAGAATTAAGAAAACCGAAGAAACCATTAAACAATTAAAAACACAAATACAAAGAGATACCTCTAGAACAGAGGTAATGATACAAAATATTAGTGAAAGTGTAAGCAAAATAAATAAGACCTCAGAAACTAGCCAAAGTAATCAAAATAGTATAAAGGACATATCTGTAACTCTGTCAAAAATTGAATCAAAAATGGAATTCTTGGTGAAAAAAGAAGAGTTTGAAAATATAAAAAATGACGTACAAGTAATAAAAAGAACATTGTTTGAAAAAGACTTTAAAAACTAGACTATTTCTTAAATATCCCACTAACTTTCGAAGTCAAATTATTGAAATATTTTTTGTATTTGTATGTTTTACTTGTTTTCTTCAGTTGGTCAATAGATGAAGCAAGTGAAGCAGCTTTCTTTGTGAGAAACTCTTTTTCTTTATCTAACTCTTCCAAATCATCTATTTTTTTCTTTAGTTTTTGAAGTGATTGTTCAGCTAAATCAATTTTTTTATCTTTAATCAATACCTGTATATTTAGAGCAATCATAAATAGATCAATGGCTTTATTATCCTCTTTCACATCCTCCTTAGAACTTTCTGCAGAAGTGTCAATATTTTCTGATTTGTTTTTATCTTTTTTGGTTGTAATCTCATCAACCGCAAACTTATCTAGTATGAACCGGTCTTCGTGTTTATTCATTGAGAATATTGTATCGGTTAAACTTATTATCTTCGATTCCACGAAATGCAACTTATTTAATACCGCTGAATCTTTAGATTCGTTTATTTTCTCAATATTAGACTTATAATCGTGAAGTAATACCGTAAATAGTTGTTTAGCCTCTTTTAGTTCGTTTGTTCTAACAAGTTTGTCTATGTATAGAACTCTTAAATATATGTCATTAATTATTATATCGGCCTGTGACATAGATACTTTAGATTTGCTAACTTTTTTATGCTTTAAACCATAATATGCACGAAGCAATTTGGCTAGATATTTGTAAGGATTGTTAGAAATCATTTTAACTAATACTAATAACACTAGCAAAACAAAAGCAGATTGCAATAATATACTCGCAGGTATGTTCACTTCTCTTGGTTCACTCACTTCATCATCTACTCCATCTTCTGTCAGATTGTTTGTTTGATCAGCAATTAATAATGATTGAATATGAATATTTAAAGTCTCGAATCTTTCTAGTTGTTCTTCAGTCAGGTTATAAACAAAGTATTCAACTCTTTTTGTTTCATTCGATAACAAGTTATCAAAAAACAGTATATAGCCTGAGTAAGCATAAACACTGTGAACGGTTGAATCTTGCAACAAACCAGTAATGTTTATTGGCTCGAAAACGTATAATTCTTCTATACGAGTCTGGCATCTGTTGGTTAAAGATATAATCATTCTGCCAGTTTCCATATTGTATTGCCTTGAACCAGTAAAACATGTTCTGTATTCTTCGTATTTTTCGAAATGTATGTCTGAAAAGTTTGTGTATGATGCAAATGACTCTTTGTCTTCACTTGAAATATTAGCAAAACTGTATACCTCGCTGTAAGACCAGTTAATAGTTGTTTCATTATCTTCTTGTTCTCTTAGAGGAGGACCTGCAGATCCACTATCACTGCCTCCACCTTGAGATCCAGAACTTGAGGGAGGCGGAGTATCTGGCTCTTTAATTGAGATATTAAGCTGAGCAGACCCATTTTCATAACTGTTTGCATCCCAATAGATGTATTGATCAGAACTGTTGATAATGGCATTTATAGAAAAAAGTATCTCACTGCCATTATCTAGATAATCAATCATTATTAATTGCTCTGAAAAATTAATACTTGTTCTTTCTAAAGGTATTGAAACATTGTTATCGATCTCTAAGTAGCTGATATTTATTTGCCCTGTTTCATTAAATAAAAATAACAAGTCTAAATTTCCATCTATTATTTCTAAGTTGCAAGTAGTGATGCTAGAATTTTCAGTTAGGTTACAATTTGTTTGCAAGGTATTATTGTTTTGAATAGTGAGAATTGTGCTTTGTCCATCCGACATAGAATAATTAATAACTAGATAAGAAGTATTAATTGTATAATTTAGACTTGTGAAAATAGTAAAATTGGTCTGATTAGTATAATTGACAGTAAAATTTAGATTAGGATCTGTAAGATTTATTAGGGCCTCGGTTGAGTTAATATTTTCTCCAGTAACATTAATAATCTCATGCGTCTCATTTGAGTAAGTTACTTTATCAATAACAGTAATATTGGTTATGTTGATATTTTCAGAACTTGAAAATTCAAGGCTTATATTAGTCTGATTTATACTGCCTGTATTATTAAGTCTTAAAGGAAATGAGAATGGTTGGTTAAGCGAGACTGCTTGGTTGTTAGCAGTCAATGATAATATTTCATCAGAGATGTTTAACTGCGCAAATTTAGTTATATTAATACCTTGACTTGCAAAGAAAGTTATTGGTAAATCATTGCTTTGAGGTATTTGACTAACTAACGTAAAATGTATTTCATCACTTTGATTAGAAGATAGGTTTAATGTGAAATTGTTCGAGTTTAGTAGTTGAACCCCGTTTGCTAATGAAAGATTAATTGTTAAATTGTTTATATCAAATGGCTTGTCATTAAATACATCTACAGTTATATTATAGGGCTCATACAGGTATACTTTCTCAGGGTACGTTATGTTAATAGATAAATTATTGGTGATAAAGATAGTGTCTAATGTGCCATTTGACTGTCCTTGAAAATCAGAAGAAGCATTATAGAAAAAAGTGTAGACTCCATCACTTAAATTATCGAATTCATAGAAAAAAATCAGTGTTTGGTTACCTGGTAAAATGCTTGTTACATTAGAAAATTTTTGATTTGAATGAGTTGAATTAACTTTTCTTGATATGTTTATATGTACATTTTCTAAGAAAAAATTATGAATATTTGATAAATTTATTTGCAGAACATTATCTGAAAAAATATTTGCTATTTCATTATATGTAATACTTAGGATTTCTCCTATGTTAGTAACATTTAGTTGCTTTGATGCTTCATAATTAAGTATCTGGCATCTGTTTATCCTTCCTCCTCCTGTTGTCAAATTCAACGAGTAGGTTACTGAGTAATTTTGCCCTGGCTCTAAATTCGTAATCTCTATCGTAGAAGGTTCAGGAGATATTATTTGTTGAGAGGTTGAAAGTCCTAGGGTTGCTCTGCTAAGCGTTATTAGACTATCAACATTTGTCACAGTACAGTTCACTTCCATAACCGTGCCAAAATCGGCCTCATTGACACTTGATATATTTACTTCTAAATTTGGCACTGAAGATATAACATAGTTATCCTCTGTAGATCTGAGAGATGAAAGCATAACGCCTTGTTCGTTTGGATAAGTGCAAACATGGTTTTCTGGTAATGTTTCTTCAAAAGGCATACAATATACGCTTCCAGAAGGCCTAGACCTTAAGAAATCATTTGCCAAATCAAAGTAATCTTCATTATAAGTTAATTTGTAAGAGTTCCAAACAGCATGTAAAGAACCGTAAAAATCTAAAGGAGTGCATGCCCCACTAATTGAGCATGGCTCAATTAAATTATTAATACCTTGATCAATAATTGTATCCAACCCAGAATTATTCATGTGAGGATAGGCAAAAGTAATCCCGAGAACTTGATCTATTGTATCACCAGTAGCATAATTTATTAGCTCTTCAAGCCATTGTTTGAATAAAAGGTCCCCTGTTAATTCATATAGAAGCGTCACTGCCCGTATAATTTTTCCTTGATTATCATCGCCACAGTCAAAGACTTCCTCAATTAAAGAGCACTCATCCCAACTTTCATGCAATAATAGTTTTGCATCGGTTAAAAGTCTTTTTTCATTTAAAGCCTTGTAGGCTTCAAGATAGCCAATTGCTAAGGATGAAGCTCTGTAAACTCCAGGTTTTTTTAGGGGCACGAATGGATCTGGACCTTCTAATTGGCATAAATAATCTTTGATGTTAGGATCACAAGTAGAAAAAACTCCTTCGACGCTGTCATCTATTTCCGCATTTGATAATTCTGATAAAGCAGATAATAACTCAGCTTCATTTTCTTGGTATATGGATCTACTAAGTCCTGCTAAATAATCTCCTTGCATATATTCATACCTACAAGAATAATCAGGTGACTGCGCGAAAGGCTCACAAAATTCTAAAGGATTTGTAGTGATAGACTCATTGTACACCAAGTTGCTTGGAGAGACAACTGAAATAGGAATTATAAAGTATTTGTCTTCAGGATACCTTACTGGTCCATCAGAAAAATATACTTCTATGAATGTACTGTCTATATCAGTTAAAGATTCTCCACTTACAATCACTGAACTATCTAGATTGAATATGTCTGTGCTGTTTAAAGAGTAGTTGTCAAAAGGATCTGCTTGGTTTAAATGATTTCTAATATGTATATGCGGACTTGCTATCTCACCCAAAAATTTAACAGATATAAATCCGGATTGGTTGGTTTTTAAAGCAGGTATCCGTGCATCAAAAAAACCTTTTTCAGCACTGAAGAGGTTAAATGTTAACCCTTTATATAAATCCATTTTTAGAACTTGGAGCTGAGGGGTTGGACAATTATAGTTTTCGGACGTATGATCACAAGTAATATTATCATAGAATAAAGAATCATATAATGCTCTGTATATTGTGTAAGAATCAATACTTTCTTCAAGTGAATTAAGAATGTCTGTGTTTTTGTAAGCATCTAACAGCATAAGCTGTTTGCTAACTATATCTTCTTCACTACAAGTCTCACATCCCTCGTTTAGACTTTCATTGACTCTATCAATTATTATTTCTTCTAGATTGGCAATAAATAAGCTGGCAGTTATAAGTCCTCTTATCAACTCGTAATCATTATTCATACTATAGGACTCTTCAACCAAAGATTCTAGTATATCTAAAAAATAAGGATCTGCTGAATGCTTAAATGCATTAGTGTAACCTTGTATCATCAAACCTTGATTTCTACTATTTTGGCAATTAAACTCTTGATTGTGAACATTGCACTCTCCGGCAGTTCCATAACTGAAATTCATTGCCAATTCATATAATGTGTCTTCTCTAGTGTAACTATATGCTGTCCATAGCTCTCTAATCACTGTACCTTGTCTTTTTGCTCCAGCATATGACTCAAAGGACAATTCGTCTTCAATTATCTCGTCACAGTTAAAACCTATCCTAGGATCACAAAAAGCAGGGTCTACAATTTCTTCAGACACCCAAGAACTATTGATTAAATTATTCATTATTTCTTTGTATTGCTCATCATTGGTCTGATAGTAAAGCTTGGAAAATCTTCTTATTTCATATGCTTGAAAGTGCTCCAGTCTACAAGTATAGCTCCCGCTGAAAGGGACACAATAAAAAGTTTCTGAAGTACTGTTTGTTCTAAAACTATAGTAATCATCATAAAAACTCTGATTTCTATTCAAATATATAGGTATCCAAGACTCTTGAGGAAAGATATTAGATTCATCAACAAATCTAACATAGTATGTTCCTTGTAACTTAAAGTAATCTTTACTTATATTAAATGTTCCCTGCTCACTAATAACAAAATCAATAATAGACTCATTCATAAACCGTACTTCGATTTTTGGATTACTAGATTCATTTAAGTAAACAGAGCCAAGAAAATCCGAGCCAAGAGTGTTGTAACTGTTGAAAACAGGAGAATAGAGTGTTTGAGCTTGCACACTAAATAAAACCAAGCTAATAATTAGCAATGAGAAAAACAGCTTTCTAATCATTTTTTACCCAAACTATCCTCCAAACTCTGAACATACAACTCAGCCATCTTAAAACGACCCTCCTTCAACTTATTACTAGCCAAAGTATAATCCAACTCAAAATCAGACAC
>SKHC01000071.1 GCA_007117145.1 Candidatus Woesearchaeota archaeon | reverse complement strand
TCCTATATATGTATCGATTGTTTGATACATGCTACTTTGTCCGATGCTTGGTGCAAAACTGTTTTCTAACATTTGTTCTAATGCTTGACTTGACATTGTATCTCCTCCTATTAAATTTTTTGTATTTCTACTAATACTTTTTTGCATTTAGAAATTTATAAGAGTTATCGCTTATTTTTCGGAAGATATTCGATGAACTTCGGAAGATTTCCGAACTTTAAAGCCTCTTCCGAGATTTGAACTCGGGACCTTTACCTTACCAAGGTAACGCTCTACCGGCTGAGCTAAAGAGGCATGTAATCGTGCAATAAGGGTTTATTTATAAAATTTTTTAATAAGTAAAGTTTTTAAATGTTAATCTATCATTAATTACAATGATTACTTTAGAATTCGTTGTGGAAATTGCAAATTTTCTAATCTCAATGTTCTTAGTTTTCGTTACATATTTCTTATTCAGGGACGCATACATCAAAGGTTACAAGGTAGAATACTTATATTTTCTCATAGCAGCCGTAGGTTTTATGCTCTTTGATTTAATATACATATTAAGATTTGACATAGACGTTGTAAGTTCAATTAGGTATTTTGTTAAAAGCAGTTTTTTAAGCTTGATACTGCTAGTTTTCTTATTAAAGTATCATTTACTTACAGATCCTCAGCAAGTAGTTAGGAGAAAGCCGAGGACTATTTTCAAAAAATAGCTGTCAAATTTCGAAACTTTTAAAAGAGAAACATATATTCTACTGGTTGATGCGGAAGTAGTATAGTGGTTATTATACGGCCTTGCCAAGGCTGTGACACGGGTTCGAAACTCTATAACTGTGATGGTTTATTGTCGGAAGTCCCGTCTTCCGCATTGACTGGGCCTGTAGCTTAGTCTGGTTGGAGCGCTGGTCTTATATGGCTGCGTTTCGAATATAGAATGCTCTTAAGTGAGCCAGTGGTCGGGAGTTCAAATCTCCCCAGGCCCATTCATTAAGTGCTCCATTGGTGTAGTCCGGCCAATCATTTTGCCCTTTCGAGGCAAAGACTCGGGTTCGAATCCCGGATGGAGCATAAATAACTGCCCTAAACCCCCTGTGAAAGGGGGTTTTTTGGGCTTTCTCTTCTAACTATGTGTTCTGTATATGTCTAGGCCTTCTTGTTTTTCTCTTAAGAAAAATAGTGCGCATCCTAGGTCGTGGTGAGATATTAAGCCTTCTTCTATCCTGCCTAAGTGGTCGTATTTTCTAAGAGGCATAGTAAGTGAAGGGTCAGTGTTTTTGTTTTGCAGTAAAGCAAAATGCGAGTACACCCTTTTAAGGCTAGATAAGCTCATCTCAACGCTTTCTTTCAACGCTTCTATATCAAATTCTCTTCTACTCACATGGTAATCTACGCCTCTTGCATGGCCCTCTAGGTATGCCCTGCTTTTAAATTGGTCAAGCCCTTTTTGAATTTGTATGCTGTGCGTGTATTCGTGAGCTATCGCGTTTAACTGCCTTTTTTGAATATCTCTTGGCACAACTATTTGGTTAAAAGAGGGTTTGTAGAAAGCTTGATCTTTCCTGTCTGAGTACATCTTTAAATTTGAGCCGACAACTCCTGCAAGCTTTGAGCCTATTCCAAGTTTTACAAGCGTCATAAACTGCATACTCTCAAACATGAGCTGTGTTCCTGCATCGTATAAGACTCCAGCTGTTAAGGGTATGCCGATAATCATGGCAGTTTCGTATTTGCCAAGGTTTAGAAGTCCGTGTTTCTTTACACTTGGCTTTTTATATTCGTGAGTTCCTAGGAAGTCATCTACTGCATTGAAGCCTTCTTTTTTTACTTGTCTGAGTGATTTGAATGGCCCATTTTTCTTTTCTAGCTTTCCAATCTCCCAGAGCTTGTATTCAAGTAAGCTTTCAACCTCTCCAATTACGTTTGGATGATTATATAATGGGTCTAAGTCATTAGTCATAATCAAAATAAGGTATAACTTGCTTAAAACGTTAATTAGATAAATCCCGTAAATCCTTCGAAATTGTCCGATGTGGTGATGTTAAGTACTTCTCTAAGTTCTTTGTATTATCGAAATGTGGTTTATTGTAAAACAAGTCTAGTTGAATCTTTTCGTTTAAATCTTCATAGCTCATATTGTTCATGTTATGTGCAGAAAAGTATCTGCGAATCATGTATAAGTCTTTGTGGTCTTTGTGGTTTTCTACAATTAGCCTATGGTTTTCCTTTGCGTATAGTTTTAAGTTAGATGTTGTTTGAACGTGTATGTATTCGTTATCTTCAAGGTTTTTCCTTGTTATTAAGTTATTATTCATATAATTCAGCCCACATACAAGTAAATCTTGTATAATAACGAGAAAGCATTACAAATATATAATCATTGTTATAACAAATTACATATTTCGAAAACTTTTTTAAACAGTTTAAAAAACAACTTGTATTATGAGATTACCAATACAATTGGAATGCGTCGTTTATAAAACCAATCCTTTAAGGTTTTTAATATTAAAAAGGATTAGTTCTGGAGGAGATTTTTGGCAGAGCGTTACAGGTGGGTATGAAGAGGGAGATACATCATTAAAAAACGTTGCGTGGAGAGAGTTAAATGAAGAGTTAAATCTCAAGAAAGAAGATGTAGTTAAAAGTAGTGACATAATAAAAAAAGGTCAGTTTGAGCAAGAAGGTTTTTACTATACTGAGTTCACATTTAGTTTTGAAGTCAAACAAAGTTTTGAACCAACTATTTCAGATGAGCATAGCGAGTATAAATGGTTAAGTAAGGATGAAGCTTTAAAACATTTAAAATACCCAAATAATAAAGAAGCGATAAATAAAACACACAAAATAGTTAACTAAAATCATTTTAGAAAACTATATAACTTGATTTAACCAATTATTATAATGAAATTCATTCGTGTTTTGGTTGCCATATCTTACCTACTAGTTGTTTTAGTAAACTTTTTAGCTAATTACTTGCCAATTAACAACCAAACCACTGGAGCGGTTTCTGAGTCATACCCTGATTTGTTCGCTCCTGCTGGCTTGACGTTTTCTATATGGGGCCTAATATACTTATTGCTTGGTTTTTACGTTTTGTATCAGTTTGGAGTTTTTGGCAAAGTTAAACGTTCACTAATGGATAAAGTCGGTTTTTACTTTATAATCAGTTCTTTAGCTAACATATTTTGGATTTTTAGCTGGCACTACAACCAAATATTGCTCTCAGTTATGTTTATGATAACTCTTTTGTATTCATTAATTAAAATAACTAGTGTTGTTTTTAGAAAAGATAAGGTTTTATCAAACGTCTTTGGCGTTTATTTTGGTTGGATAACAGTAGCTTTAGTAGCTAACGTCACAGCTTACTTAGTAAGTATAGGTTGGAAAGGTTTTGGTATTAGCGATAGTGTCTGGACAGTTATCATGTTAATAGTTGCAGGTCTTATCGCCATAATTACAGGTTTACATTAAAAAAATATACCGTACCTTCTAGTTCTTGTTTGGGCTTACGCAGGTATTGTGTATAAACACTTAACAGTATTTAATGGTGAATACTTCTCAGTTATACTTACAGCTTCAGCATCAATTCTAATATTTATTCTAACAATAATCTTCATAGCTTTTAAGAAATAGTGATAAATTACGCGCTATAAAACTAGAGCAAAATATCGAGAATACCAAGTTATGGCACTGGACAATTATAGAGGAGAAGTTTTTAAACAAATTAGCATTATTACGCATTATGAAAATATATGTCGATACGAATGTATTCCTTAGACTGTTAAAAGATGAGTCTTTAGAAGAGGAAAAGGCGTTAATATTTGATTTTTTTAGTAAGGGTTGGAATTGTGAGTTTGAAATAGTTTTGTCTAGTTGGACTAGATCTGAATTTAAAAGATACCTAGATGAGGTTCATTTAACTTTGTTATTGCAACAGTTTAAGAATAAGGGTAAGTTTTATTTTGTGAGTCATTCTTCAAAGGACACGTTATTAGCAAAGCAAAAAACTAGTCATTGGCAAGATGAGCTTCATTTAATGCTTGCAATTAAGAGTAAGTCTGATGTGATAGTAACTTTAGACAAAGGATTTATTTCTTACGCTTCACAAGTGTTTGATATAACGTATCCTGAGAATGCTTTGAATCAGCGTAGTTGATTATCAAGTTTTTAATATCTGCTCGCAACTCTGATTCAAAAGCTTCATCATCGAAGTACGTTGAGATGTCGTATTCAAAGAATGGTGTTAAGTCTTGTTGGAATCTATGTTTCGCTATAAGCTTCCAAAGGTCGTTGAATAATTCTCGCGTTTTATGATTCCAACCAATAGTCATAACACTTCTAGCATAAAGCGTTGTAATTTCTCTTACAGTTTCTGGGACTTGGTTTATCAAGTCCATAAGTAATATGTTCACGTTTTCTTTTTCTTTTTGTATCTGTTTTTTTATGAGATACAAATCATTTTCTTCTTTTCTGTAGATGTACTCTTCTAAGTCGAAATTGTCTTTCTTTGCGTATTCTTTAGTAGTTTCTTTGATAAATTTTATTTCTTTACTTGAAAATTCGTGTTCGCTTGCATGCTCTTCACTGTATGGCATTATCGTTATTGGTCCATATTTATACCATCCCACTGGCAGATTCAATTTTAGCTTCAAGTTTACTTCGAATAATATTTTTTGTGCTTGCGTTTTTGTAACTTTCTCTGTTTCTGTGATTACTTGATATATTTTCTTAATTATTCTCTCTTGCTCTTCTCTTAAGGGTATTTGGAAGAAATTGTTTTTTTCTTTTAAATAATACACTTTCCTTTTTTGTTTCTCTGATTTTACCACGTCAAAAGATTCTAAATAGTTTAAGTATTTGTCAGCAGTCACCCAGTTAATTTTTAACTGATCAGAGACTTGCCTAGTGGTTTTTGGTCCATTCTTTAAGACCTTCTTTATTCTACCCTCTATTTCACTAATAAAACTCATTTTTACCTCATCTCTATGCTTTCGGAATCACAAATCGGTTCATAACTATATAAATATTGCTATTTTGCATTATATTAATAAAAACTTATATAAATATAACATAATATTGCTTCATAAACGTATAGTTATTATTTATTCCTGTAAAATTTCTGTTTTTTTTTTT
>SKHC01000081.1 GCA_007117145.1 Candidatus Woesearchaeota archaeon | reverse complement strand
TAGTGGTTCCTTTATACGGAGATACATCAGCTTACTATGGAGTTATTCACAGACCAGGAGCCACAACAAACGAAATATACCAGCAAACTCCAGAAGGCTACTACAAAAGAACAGGACTCCAAAGCAGAACAAGGCAAGGACTTCCTGACTCTATAGTAATACATTACACAGTAACCAAAGACGTAGACACAACATACAACGTTTTAAGACAAGCAGGACTTAGTTATCACTACGTTATTGACAAAGACGGAGCAATATACCAATTCGTAGAAGAAGACAGAACAGCATACCACGCAGGATGCGGAGTTCCAGCAAGAGAGGGTTGCGAGCCATACAATGAAAGAAGCATAGGAATCTCATTAATAAACTGCGGGTACAACCACACCGGATGCGAAATATCGTCATGCTACCTAGATCAAAACATACAAGGACAATGCTGGGAAGCATACACAGAAGATCAAATACAAAGTGTTACAAGACTGATAACTGAGATAACTCAAAGAAACCAAGGCATAGCATTAGATAGAGATAGCATTTTAGGACATGATGAGACAGATCCTGCAAGTAAAGTAGACCCAGGACCTCAATTCCCTTGGAATCAAGTAATAAGAGAGGCAAGAGGAGGAATGCTAACATGAATAAAACAAGCAAAACACTACTTTTCTTTGGAATTGTTTTATTACTTGTATTAGTATTTCCTTTAGTTTATAGTCTAGACGAATTTCAGTTAAGACAAGCACAAACACAAATAGAAAGAAACCTAGACACATTAACTCCAACCTATACAAACGTTGAAACAACAATATACTTCACTCCAGATTGCACTGATACAACTAGTTGGTGTAGTCCAGAAAAAGGAGAATGCTTTACAACCATATCACAAATCAGAGAGTTCTACTCAGAAAACCAAAACGTACAAACCTGCCTTGATAGAAGAGCGGGATGGTGTTGCATACCAACAAGTCACAGAGGATTTTATGAAGAAGTAAAATGTCAAGGAAGCGGTGTATGCGAGTATTGCTCAGGAGATTCTTGCAATCCAAGAGTATATTATCACGATAATGAATATCTATCAACAACCCAAGCAGACAGCACAACATTAGATTCTGAGTTTACTAGAGGAATAACAAGAACGGGAACAAATCCAACTCCAAAATGGACTGTGGCAGTAAACCCAAGACCTGGAACACCAGGATATATACCTGATGGAACACTAATGTACATATACTTTGGCAGAGGACATCCGTGGAATGGAATATACAAAGCAGAAGACACAGGTTCAGCATTTCAAGGTCAGTCAAAAATAGACATATACGCGGGAGTTGGAAGAGAAGCAAGAGACCAAGCACTAGCAGATGGTGTTAGTGGACAGCGCCCACTAATATATTTCTTAGACTCGGCTATGAGTGTAATTGAAGGAGAAGAATTAGGAATACCCCCGACACTTGGAGAATACAAAACGATTTATAGTCACACAATAAGATACGATGAGCCAAAGCAAATATTTGAAAGAGCAAGAAGCCTAGTAGAAACAGCAAGTAAAATCACAAGTGTTGATGAATTAGATGATGTGTTAAAACAACACAACTACAGTATATGCCAAACATTTGAAGAAAACAAACAACTTAAAACGATGTTTGAAATCGCAGACTGCACAAAGACAAGAAAGGAGTGTTACTGTAAAATAGAAGTAGAAGAAGAAACAAACATAACACAAACAGAAACACAGTTTATATTAAATGATAGGCAAAGGGACACTTTCTTTAGATTAGAAATGAAAGACAGTGAAGAATTCCAGCACGTATTCAATGATGAAATATACATTTTCTCAAACCAAACAGATAAACTAGTATCAAAACAAGAATTAGAAGAAGACGTAGACAAACTAATAGAGCAATTTGAGGATATACTTCAACCATCAAATTTCCTTGATGGAATATTTGATACAAACTTTTTTTCTCAGATTCCGTTCTTAGATCAAGTCACAGGTTTTTTAAGCCCCACGGGACTTGCAGGACTTGGAATTAACATGATAGTAAACCAAAACTTCAACCTTAAAGAAATAATACAAATACCAGGACTTGATTATGCCGAGACTCTTTTAAATCCAGAATGGCTTTTAGATCCAGATAATGAAGAGGAAACAATTATAGAAATATGCACGGCTCCACAGGTGCACTACATGGTTTGTGATGATTTAACTGATTTAGATTTCGTAATTTATTTGGAATCAGTAGAGTAAATTTTATAAACAACTTCAAATACTTTATTAATCGGGGGCTAAACATGATAAATGTAACCATCGATCAAATTAAACAAAGAATAGTAGAAGAAAAACAAATAAGCCAAGAAGAACTAGACGAGAAGATAAACAGTAAACTAGAAGAATTATCTGGACTTATAAGCAAAGAAGGCGCAGCTCACATAATCGCAAACGAGCTTGGAGTAAACGTTATGAAAACGGGCGAAGGCCTCGTAAAAATAGGCTCACTACTTCCAGGTATGAAAGACGTTGAAATCGCTGGAAGAGTAATCAGAAAATACGATGTCAGACCTTTCAAAACAGAGCATGGAGAAGGAAAGGTAGGAAAATTCTTAATAGGAGATGACACAGGAATAACAATGGTCACTTTATGGAATGATAAAGCGGACTGGCTCTCAAGCATAGAAGAGCAAGACATAGTAAAATTGTCAAAACTAAACGTAAGAGACAACAATGGTAGAAGTGAGTCACACGCAGGGGAAGGAAGTAAACTCGAAAAAAATCCGCAAGGCGTTGAAATAAAAACTCAACCAAGTCAAAGTCAAGAATTAACAAAAAAGAAGATATCGGAATTAAAGGAAAACGATTCAAACATAGAAATATTTGTCACAATCGTACAAGTATTTGACCCAAGATTCTTTGAGCCAAGAAACGAAGAAGAAAAAGGAAACGCGGTACTAAACTTATTCGTAGATGATGGCTCAGATAATATAAGAACAGTTTTTTGGAAAGAATCCATACTACAACTGTTAGGTGTAAGTGAAGAAAAACTAAACGTTTACAAAGAAAACCCTGACAAATTCGAAGAAGTCAAAAGTGATTTACTTGGAAAAATGGTTAAACTCACAGGAAGAGTTAACCAAAACAAAGTGCTTGGAAGACTCGAATTCGTTGTAAACAAAGTAACACTTGATGTTGATCCAGAAGAAGAATTAAAACAAGAAGAGAAAAAAGAATTATCAGAGCCAGAAACCAAAACTGCTGAAGAAGAAAAACCCGCAGAAGAAAAAAAGAAACCAGCACCAGCAGAAGACTTAGATGATTTAGAAGAAGAAGTTTTAAATCTTGAAGACCTAGATGACATTTAAGGTCTATTTTTTTTCTTTTTCAAATGCTTTTTTAAAATCTTCAAAGCTTTGTCTTTTCCTTTCTTTCTAATCCTGTAAGATAAGTATCTTTGTTTTAAACTCTTTTCAATCCAATCACTGAAAATGTTTGAAGGCTTAGTATAATTCTTGTAATCTTCTTCGCTTAACTTTTCTATTGCATCGTGTAAATCTTTCAAGTTTTTAATCACAATTTTTTTGTCTTCAAGTCTTAAATAATTATCTTCAGGCAAAACAATCTTTTGATTTCTTTGCTTTAACTTGTGCAAGTAGTACGAACCGGTAACGTTTTGGAACATTAAGATGAATAAGAAAAGAAGAATGCTTATACTAGTCATAAGGATTATATTTGGAAGAAGTGTTACAATGTCAAACTCAAACAGTAAAGCTCCCCTCATAGTTTCAGCACTTATAACAAAAGGATTGTAACTTGCAATTTTTTGAATAGTTTCATTTAAAGTTTCAAGAGGTAAAATTAAGTTACTCAAAAACATGAAAATGCTTCCAAGGAAAATGTTACTCATAGTAATCGCTTCGTTTGTGTTAAACAAGTTACCAATAACCATTCCAAGCAAAATAAACATGGTGCTCGCAAGAAATATTACAAGTAAAGTGACGTCCCAATTTTCAAGCATTGGGATGTCAAGCAAGAAGTAAGCAACAAACATTATAACAAACACTTGAGTTAATATGATTATAAGACTTGTGAAATAATTCATGCTGGTAAAAAATATTTGCCTTGTCGGAGTTGTAAAGTTTCTAAAAAATGCTCTACTATCTTTTTCCATGAAAACAAGTGTACTGCTAAGCATTATACCAATAAACATTATAACAAGCATCAAAAGATAAGGAAAACTATAAGTTAATCTTCCAAGACTTGCGGTAACTGTTTGAACATTTGTTGTGAAAGGCTGAGCAATAGTTTCTGCGCTTCTATACTGCAAACTATTAATATCTTCTAACAATAATTCTTGTCTTGTTCTAAGACTTGCAAGATCATTGCTCAAACTATCTATTTGACTTCCAACTTCACTCAAGCTTCTTTGAACATCTTCTTTGATTGTACCTGCTTGTTGTATTTGGCTTCTAAGCTCGGCATAATCTGAAATAAAATTATCAAGTCTTTCTGCAAATGTTTCAAAGTCTTCTAATGTTCCGTTGGCTCTACTTACATCTCCTTTCAAAGAGTTAAGACTGCTTTCAAAACTAGATTTTTCTGAGCTATCAGATGACACATTTAACAGGTCCTCGCCTTTTTCAATGGCATCTTTTGCCCTAATGCTTAAACCGGAATATTCAGATTCTAAATCTTCAATATCTCCTTCAAGCCTTGCATAATTTCCAACACTTACGCTAAGATCAAGACCAGATACATCGCTAGACGCACTACTAACTCCTCCACTAACAGAAGAAACTCTTGCTCTAAGACTTATAATATCTGAAACGCTCTTGGAAAATTCCTCTCCGCTTCTATCAATAAGTGTTAAAAGCTCAGTAGTTATTTCTTGGCTTATCTCAGTTTGTTCAGTATCAACGCTAGCAGACAAACTACTAATAAGCCTATAAACAAGATTTAGTCTAGACTCATCCACGAAAAAGTCAAGCTCTTGTCTTGTATCACCTAAGCTAAATCCTTCAGGGAAACTAACACAAGCAAGAATTGCCCCTTCTTGAATTCCTCTCTTACAATCTTCAGCACGTTCATAGTGAAACAAATTGTTTTCTGAACTGTTTAAATTTCTAATAAATCTTTGCGTAAGCTCACTATCATCAGGGCTATG
>SKHC01000057.1 GCA_007117145.1 Candidatus Woesearchaeota archaeon | reverse complement strand
GTGACAACGACAGTTGTAATAAATATTATTGTTATTCCAATAACTAAAACTATTCCTTGACTTTGACTACTTGGGCTAATTCCAAACATTAATGCACTAAAACCTGCAAGTGTAGTTGCATAACTTACAAATATTGCTTTGCTCAAATGATCTACCGCTGCATGTATAGCTTCATATTTAGTTTTACCTTCAACCTCTAAGTTATATGATAGTAAAACGTGAATAGTATAATCTATTCCAAGACCTAAAACGAGTATTCCAATTGCTGCAAGAGTTATTGTTAGGGGAATGTCAAGAATTGTCATAACTCCTGCCAGTATTATTACACTACTAAATGGAATGCTTAATGCAAGCAAACTATATCTCAAATTCTTGAAATACCAAAGTAAAACCAAGAAAATACTTGTGAGCGTAAATAATATAGCTTTAAGATTATCAGATATTAAAAGTGTGTTTACCCGATTCAAAAGCAAAGGGAAACCTGTAATACTTATCTCAAGTCCAGGTCTAGAGCCTATTTCATCCAAATATATATTCAGATCTTTAATTACAAGATCTTCAGCATTTCTCTGCCTTGGTATATCTACACCAATTATTATCCTTGCAAATCTATCGTCATCACTAATCTGGTATGGACTAACTGTTGTAACATATCTGCTTTCAATAATTAATTCTTGAATCTCTTCTAAATACCTTATAACTCTTTCATCGCTAATATTTTTAGGCCTGTTGATTACCTGCGAAGCAGGGTCAAGCTCTACTAATATGCTAAATACGCTGTTTTGCTCAAAATTGTTATCAAAAAGACGTTGATTTGTGTTAAATTCACTGTCACTATCTACAAGAACGCTAAAACTGGGGTCAATTGGAAGATTAATAGCGTAAGTGGACATTACAGCTACAAACACCACGAATAAGAATATGATTGCTTTAGAATACTTAATTTGTAAATCAATAAACCTATCAAACATGATATAAGTGTTGAGTCTTAATTTAAATTATTTTAGTTAAATATCTAAAATGAATATATTTAAATAAGAACAATGATTAGTGAAACTAGTAATTTTAGAAAACAAGTTTTCTTTAATTACAAAGTAAACACGAGGAAAAAACAAAAATGGTAAAAGGAAAAGTAAAATTTTTTAACAGAACAAAGAATTTTGGCTTCATCGAAGGTGAAGACGGACAAGACTACTTCGTACATGGTAGTGCAGTAGATGGTTTCATTAAAGATGAAGAAGAAGTTGAGTTTACAGCTGAAGAATCTGATAAAGGTAAAAGAGCTGTTGACGTAAAAAAAGTTGAGTAAGCATAATAGTTTTCTATAACGATTTTTAAATATATTAACAAATTTTTTTTATTTTCTTAAATTTTTAACACTAATACTAATTAAAACTATTTTTCAATCTATTTATAAAGCATTTAACATTATCAACGTATTTCTAAGTTTAGGTTAATATTAACTACTCAAAGTATAAGAACTTCCAGGCCAATATTATTTTTAGTGGGATTCGGATACGGATTTAAACCAGTGGTTTGCTTAAAAGTTAAGGTGAGTTAAAGTTTAAATTTGTGTTCACATGAATTCGGAGGGTATAAAATGGAAGGTTGTTTAGAGGTGAATAAGTAAAATGGCAAGAGGAAAAGTAAAATTTTTCAACAGGTCAAAGAATTTTGGCTTTATAGTAGGTGAAGACGGTGAAGATTACTTTGTGCACGGCACCGCTGTGGATGGGTATATTAAAGATGAGGAAGAAGTTGAGTTTGCAGCTATTGAGTCTGATAAGGGTAAGAGAGCTTCTGAAGTAAAAAAAATTGAGCAAGCATAAAAGTTTTCTATGACGATTTTTAACAATATGTTTTTATTTTTTTTATTTTTTTTTAAAACTGATTAAAATTATCAACTATTTTTGAAGTTAAAGTTAATATTAACTACTCAAAGTATAAGAACTTCAAAAGTTTATAGTATTTAGAGAGGGGATTCGATCACAATTGTGTATTCAATCTTTTAAGACTGTTTCAAAAATGAGTTTGAATAAACTCGGGGGGAAAAATGGTAGAATCATGGATATATGCGATAATCGTGTTTTTTATAAGTCTGATTATTTCAGGGGCTATAATTTATTTTGTTACCAAGATGTTTGGAGAAAGAGAAGGCTTTGGAACAGCGATGTTTACAGCGTTCATTGGAGCAATAATTTTTGCGTTAACATACTATTTTATAGGGACAGGTTGGATTGCAGCGTTAATTAGTGGGTTAGCTTGGCTTATAACAATTGGTACTATGTACAAAGTAGGATGGTTAAAATCTTTTTTAATAGCGCTAATAGTTTGGATATTTGCAATGATTATAGGGTTATTTTTACCGACAGTTACGGGACCACTATAAGCAAAAAAATCAATTTTTTTTTGAGTTGAAGGGGGGGTGAAAGAATGTATACTAAGCTAAATAAGAAAGGTGGGATACTTGGATTAATAGGTGCAGTGGTAGTTGTAGTAATCATATTAGTATTATTGTTTAGAGTCTTTTAACTCTATTCAATATTACAAGTAAAATGGATTTAAAAACAAGATTTAGTAGGGTAAGTGCTAAACACGGGATACAAAAATGGCAAATACAAATAGAAAAGGCTTTTTAAAACTATTAAGCGAATTGCTAACTAACTTTTCAGAGTTATTAACTGCAAGCATACTTCCACCAATAGCTGAAGGCACAGAACTAATCCTAGATACTGTGGAGAGAAGAATAAAAAAAATAGAAAGAAAAATCATAAGTAATGTTCGAACACATTTGATAATAGGTTTGGGTTTATCATTTTTAACCTTGTCTTTCTTCTTTTTTTTGGTGGAGCAATTAGTGTTGAGTAAAGCACTATCGTTTTTAGTGATTGCAGTAATAGTGCTATTTGTAGGGTTGTTATTAAAGCTACAAGATTAAAATAACTAATTATAAAGATAAATTGGTGGGGTGAAAAAGATGGCAAAAAGAGAATTGAACAAAGAATATAGACAACAAGCGCATGACAAGGTAGATAAAGTGATGGATAAAGCAGAACAGTTAAATGAAAAATCAAGGGAAACACTCAACCATTTAAAAGAAAAAAGTAAAATGATGAGGAAAAACCTAGATGATCACATAATAAAAAAACCAGAGCAATCAGTGCTAATAGCTGCAGGGATAGGTATGGCAATAGGTGCTTTAGTTACAGCTGCATTAATGAGGAAAAGAAAATAGATTATACAATTCAATATCTGTAGTAGATAATAACTGTTGATACCTTCTTTTTTTTTAAAACTCAAAAACATTGTTGAAAAAAATAAGCCTCTGGCGAGAGTTGCACTCGCGACCTTCTGCTTACGAGGCAGACGCAATACTGCTATGCTACAGAGGCAAGTTATAATTTCGCATTAATTTCTTCCATAGATAAACTACTTTGACATCTAAAGCAAACTCCTTTGCCTTTTATAGTTGTTCCTTTAATTTTTCCAAGGAATGTTTCTTCTATTTTTTCTTTGCATATAGCACATTTCATATAAACAGCACCCATATAGTTAAACTAAGAAGCATAATCACAGTTACCATGTAATATGTTTTGTTCCAGATCCAAACCTTTGCGCCGTCAAATGGCATGAAAGGTATCATGTTAAAAAGCCCAATGAAACTATTTATGAAAACTCCAAAGTACCCAATAACTCCATAGAGTCCTGGTAAATACATTATCGGTATGAAAAGCAAAGCCATTACAAGATTACTTACAGGTCCAGCCAAGCTTATTATCCCGTTTTGTGCTCTGGTTACAAATCCTTTAATGTAGACAGCTCCCGGGCTTGCAAGTACAAATCCAAGAAATGCCATTAAGATAGCGGCTATAAGCATAGTGTTATTTGCTTTAAACTCAGCTATGCACTTGTAGTATTGCGCTATGATTTTATGAGCCAGTTCATGCACAACGAAAGCCAAGCCTACAGTTAAAAAACTCAAAATAGCAGTGTTTACAATTCCAATACCCATATTTCTAAACAATATGCTAAATGCCACAGTTAAGGCAAGCCATGCTTTACCTAATTCAAATAGCTCTTCTTTGCGGATATCTATCATGATGTATATGATAATATCTTTTTCTTTAAAAATATTAGTAATATTTAAAATGCGAAGCAAACCTACTAATACAGATGGATAACTACGAGTTAGAATGTTACAAGAAGGCAGGTAGGATAGCAAGCCAAGCTTTAAACCTTGGAATCTCAAAGATAAAGGAGGGAGAATCCATAACAAAGATTTTGGATGAAGTTGAAAGTCACATACTAAGAAGTGGTGCGGAAATTGCGTTTCCTGCTCAAATCTCTATAAACAACGTTGCAGCTCATCAGTGTTCAATTGATGAAGATGAAAAGATACCTAAAGGTATAATAAAATTAGATGTTGGAGCTGCAGTTGATGGATTCATAGGGGATAATGCTAAAAGCGTTGCCATAGGCACTGAGTCTAAAGTAATAGATGCCTCAAGAGCTGCTTTAAACAACGCGTTAAAACTTGTAAGGCCTGGAGTTAAAATAGGGGAAATAGGAAGAGAGATAGAGTCCACGATAAAGAAAGCTGGTTTTTTGCCAATTAAGAATTTATCAGGTCATGGTCTTGGAAAATATCAAATACACAAAGCTCCAAGTATTCCAAATTATGATTCTGGGGATGAAACTGAGTTAAAAGAAGGTGATGTCATAGCAATAGAGCCTTTCGCTTCAACAGAGGACCAGTTAGTTTCAAATCAAGGTTTACCTACAGTATTCTCGCTAATACCTAAAAGTAAGCAACCAAGAGGTAACATGACTCGTCAAGTTCTCAAAACCATAAAAACTTATAAGGGGCTACCTTTTACCACAAGGTGGCTTATAAAAATACATGGGGTTGGCACAACTAATTTTGCTCTAAGAGAGCTAAAACAGTTAGGAATGCTCGAAGAGCACCCGCCTCTTGCAGTGCCAAATGGCTACGTGAGTCAATCAGAGCACACAGTAATTGTTAAAAATAAGCCGATAATTACAACTGAGAGTGGAGAATGAGTGGAATTAAAGTCGTGAATTTGGATAGGGATACAAAAAGATTGTTGTACTTAGGACTTGGAGTGTTAACTGTGATACTTGGAGCTATAATAATATTTGATTATTTAATAATCTTTTTTAGGTTAGTGCTCGGGTTACTACTGAT
>SKHC01000087.1 GCA_007117145.1 Candidatus Woesearchaeota archaeon | reverse complement strand
TTATTGAGTTCATTTGCCCCGCGTATTTTGCTAAGGAAATAATAAATTCTTTCTTATTCTCTATTTTTGAAAGGTTAACTTCTACCAAATCTTCGCCTTCAATCTTTTCTTCTATGATATACGGGAATTTTATTAATTTTTTAGAATCATCAAATTTTATAATTGTAGGTACTGGAAATTCGGGAAATTTTTTGAGAATTAGTTTTATTATATTTTTTTCTAAACATCCTCTTTTTTCAAATGTTTTGTCCTCGATAATTTTTACGATTATTTCTTTATCAGGATTTTTTATTTTAATTTCAAATATAGGGAATTTAAATCCTCTAAAAAGTTTCTTTATTAATATGATTTGAGAATTAGACCATTTATTTTTTATTATTTTGTGTAATATTGAATCATAATCCATATTATTAATTAGATTAAAGAAGTTATATAAACTTTCTTAAAAAAGAATTATAAATTTTTATGAAAAAAATTAGTTCTTTTTGAACCTTGCCGCAGTATCTATTAAGTCTACTTGTCCTAAAAACATTGCTCTACAACATTGTCTTTCAAGACCTAAATCATCTAAGACTTTCTTTGGATTTTCGCCTTTAGCAGTTCTTTCTTTAAAGTCTTCCCATAAGTGCCCGATCGGGTTTCCGCAACTAAAACATCTAATTGGTATAATCATTTTTTTGCTTACCTGTAACTCTTTTGTCTTTTAGCTCTTGCTTTTCCGTGACTGTTTGGTTTTCTTGTTTCTCTAACTCTAACATCTGCAACTATTAGTTGTCTGTCATAGTCTAAGAATACGTCTTTTAAACTTGAGTCATGTTCTGCTAAGCCTTTTGCAATAGCAAGTCTTATGGCATCTGCTTGACTTGCAAAGCCTCCTCCTTTTGCTGAGACTTGTATGTCAAATTTCTTTACAGCATCTTTTGCTAATACTAATGGCTCTCTTATTCTTTCTCTGGCCATTTTTGGAGTGTGAAGTTCTAATTCTTTGTTGTTAACATATATTTTTCCAGTTCCTGGTTTTAGTGTTGCTCTCGCAATCGCTTTTTTTCTTTTCCCGCTCTGGTTGATTATTTTTGTTTTAGCCATTTTTATTGTTTAGCTCCAAGTTCTTTTGATATTCTGCTAATTGTTACAAAGTTTGCGTATGTCTTGCTAACGTTGAATTCTTTATATGATTTTTCTTTACCTTCGAATTCTTTTGGAACTCCAGCGTAGCACTTAACTCTTTTTAGTGCTTCTCTTCCTCTTGGTTGCTTGTATGGTAGCATTCCTCTAATCATTCTTTTTAGTATTCTTTCTGATGTTTTAGGAAAGTATGGCCCGATTAGTGCTGCGCCTCTTTCTCTTTTCTTTTTGTAATCTTGTATTATTTCTTTTAAGTTTCCTGTGATCACTGCTTTTTCTGCATTAACTATGCTGATTTCTTCTCCCATTAATGCTTTTTTAGCTACGAATGTAGCGAGTCTTCCAGCAATCATGTCTTTTGCATCTATTATCATTTTATTCATCCCAGTATCTTAACGTTTTTTCCTTTCGGATTTGTTTTTACGAGTTCAAGTAAAGACATTGCTTTTCCTTTCCCGTTTATTTTCTTTAGTGCTTCATCACTGAATGTGTATGCAGCCACGTTTATTTTGTGATTTAATTCTCCTTCACCTAATACTTTTCCAGGTACGACTACTACGTCGTTTTCTTTTGAGTACTTGGCTATTTTGTAAACATTAATGATTCTTCTATTCCTAGTTGGTTTTTCTAGGTCGAGTGCTACACGCTTCCAAAGGTTTACTTTGTTTTCTATTGATGCCTTTTTTAGCTGTGCTATTAAAGCTTCAAGTTCCTCGTTTTTCTTTTTATATCTTGGTTTCATTTTGTCTAAATTTTGATGCGAGGGACGTGATTCGAACACGCGCACCCACTAAGGGACTAGCCCCTCAAGCTAGCGCATTTGACCAGGCTCTGCCACCCTCGCAACGCACTTTTTTACATCTTTGATATTTCTTTTTCTGCTTCGATTATTTGTTTTTCAAATTCTTTAATTCCTGCTTGTACTATTTCTGCTGGGCTTAGCTGCCCGAAGCTTTCTATTGTGAACACGAATTCCGTGTTTGGATCGTCATATGTTATTTTTACGTCTTCTGATACGTCTCTGCAAGCATCTATTAGCTGTGCTGTGTTTATCAAATTAGCTTCTATCTTTCCGTTTTTTACAACTTGCGGAGGATATTTTTCTATGTTTGCGTTACCAGTTACTTTGATTTTTGGTTTGTAGTAATAGCTAACGTTTCCAGGACTCCACTTTGCATGTGCTGATCCAAATCCTAAGTGTGCTGTTGCTGAAAATTCTAGTTCTTGCCCTTCTAACAATTTCACTATTGGCATCTTTGGATGAACTGGGACTATTGATTTATCTTTTGGTTGTAAGTCCTTAGCATACACTGTTGCTGGGCCTTGCACTTTTAGTGTGAAGACTGCGTGTGTTGCTGCGCTTTCTGCTTCATCTTTTTTTGGAACATTATATGATTTTAAGTCAGTTTTTAGTGGTATTAATCCTAGTCTGTGTGCTAGCATTTCATCGTATAGTACTGAGTCGTTTTTCTTAAACTCTACTTTGCTTATTGCCATAACTGGCACGTTTGAGGTTAACACTCTTCTTATACTGTTTACGTAGCCAGCGTTTGCATCGCTGATTTCAAATACGTATTTGTTTGATGTAGAGCTTATCTTTTTTAGTTTCATACTCTTCTACCTCTTCTTCCTCCTTTCTTCCTACATCCACCATGCGGGATAGGGGTTACGTCTTCGATTAGACCTATTCTAAGTCCTCTTCTTGATAGTGCTCTTACTGCTGCTTGGGCTCCTGGTCCTGGGTTGTTTGGTCCGTTGTGTCCTCCTGGAGCTCTTATTTTAACGTGGATTCCTTGTACTCCTTTGTCCATTGCAAGCTCAGCTGCTTTTTTTGCAGCAGCCATTGCTGTTGTTGGACTACTTTCTAGTCTGTCTGATCTTACCATTTGTCCTCCACTTGCTAGTGCTAGTGTTTCACTTCCTGTAAGATCTGTTATGTGTATGATTATGTTATTGTATGAAGCCATTATGTGTGCTACTCCCCATCTCATATTGTCGCTCATTTTTTATCTACCTCTTCTTTTTTGGTAGTTTCTTCCACTTTAGGCTCTTCAACTTTGGCTTCAACTTTTGGTTTTGGCTCTTCTTTTTTCTCTTCTTTCTTTTCTTCTGCCTTTGGCTCTTCCTTTGGCTCTTCCTTTACAGCTGGCTTTTCTACAACTTCTTCTTTCTTTTCCGCTTTAGGCTCTTCTTTTTTAGGTTCGGCTTTCTTTTCTGTTTTTTTAGCCGTTTTATCTTTAACTTCTACTTTGTCTTTGACTACTTCTTTTGGTTTTCTTTCAGGGTGCTCTTCATCATCAAATGAACTGCCTGCGTAGAATCCAATATTTGCTTCTTCACTTACTGTGACTAAGTAGCTTGGACTTGTTATCATTTTTCCATTCACAGTTATGTGTCTGTGTGTGATCATTTGTCTTGCTTGTTTTACTGATCTTGCAAGGCCTTTTTTGAATACGATTGTTTGGAGTCTTCTCTCCATTAATTGTTCTAGTTCTAATCCAAGTACTGCGTCTAACAATTCTTCTTGTACCAAGTTTAAGCTTTTTAGTTTTCTAAATAGTTGTTCTCTTTCTTTTTCTGCTTGACTTTCACTTTTGCTTACTAAGCTTTTAGCGATGTCTTTGAATTTTTTTAGTCTAGAACCTGCTTTGTATACTTCAGTTTTGTTTACTAAGCCGTATATTTGAACGAGAGATTTTTCTTCTTCCAGTCTTTCCTTTTGCCACGGATGTACTGGTGTATCATATTTACTTCTTATTTTTCTTGGATTTCCCATTTTACTTCTTCTTTCTCTTTACGCTAGCCGTTTTTCCTTTGTTTTTTCTAAAGTTTGCTTTGGTCCTTTGACCTCTAACGGTTAAACCCCATTGGTGTCTTAGCCCTTTATAGGATTTAGTTTTCTTCATCCTTTTTATATCGTCATCTTTTTGAAGAGTTAAATCAGGTCCTGTTAAGTGATAGGTTTCCCCTGTTTCTAAGTCTTTTTGTCTATTTTGTAGCCATTCAGGCAATCCTACATCGCTTGGTTTTTGTAGAACTTGTGATATTTTTTGAACTTCAACATCTGTTAAGTCTCCTGCTTTTTTTGTATTGTCTACTTTTGCAAGAGCTAGAACTGCGTTTGCAAACATTACGTCTATCCCTTTGATTTTTTTCATAGCAACTACTATTTGTTTTTTACCGTCAATGTCGGTGTTTGCTAATCTTACAATGTGTTTGAATTCTGCCATTTTTTTTAACCTTGTGCATAGAATAAGTTTTTCAACTCGCCCTATGCGCTTTTAACTCGGACGTTACTAGGTGGAAACTAGTTTGCTTTATAAAAGTTTTCGTTTCACCTTACATGTGTTTTAATGCTTTTTCTATTAACGGGTAAATTTTTTCTACTTCTTCTTTTGTGAGTCTTCCAAGTTTTGAAAACGTCCAATCTCCTGAATCGAGGTTTCTGTTTTCTCTGCTTAATTGTAGCTTTGGAGTTCCATCGTTGTACGAGTATACTGATACTCTAACTCTTGTTGTTTCAAATTCTATTGTTTCTCCAAATTTTTCTTTGTCTAAACTTTTATCAAATGCCATTATTACACCTCTGTTTCTAAAGAATTTGTTGGTCATTTTTAAATTTATGGGCAAACAATTTAAATTAGTCTTTACCCTTATGTTACCATGGTGAAAATTATAAGTTTTGATTTGGATGGCACTTTGGCAACTGAAGACTTTGATGATGTTCTTTGGAACACGGAAATTCCTATGCTTTATAGTAGAACTCATAACGTTTCTTTAGAAAGTGCTAAAAAACATGTTTTCTATGAGTATTACAAAGCATTGTACATTGAGAAAGTGAAAGATTGGACTAATCTCGACTATTGGAGTGAGAGACTTCAATTAGATGTTAGTTTGATTTATGAAGATATGAAAAAGAAAGTCTCCGTTTATGAAGAAGTTATAAGTGTTCTTGAGTACTTGAAGGAAAAGTATGATTTAATTGTGGTAACTAACGCTTCGGAGGAGTTTATGAACATCAAGCTTGAAATTGAGGATTTGAAGAAATATTTTACTCACACTTTTAGTGCTCCAAAGATTAGCGAAACTGAGAAAAAAGATGTTTTTACTTATAAAAAGATTATTGACTTACTTGGCATAACAGCTGAAGAGATCATCCATGTTGGAGATAATGCTTTTTTTGATAAGCAAGTTCCT
>SKHC01000031.1 GCA_007117145.1 Candidatus Woesearchaeota archaeon | reverse complement strand
TTGAAATACGAGGATAAAATGTATGAAATAATTGACCCAAGTCAGGGCAATATAAGTGTTGATGAAGAGCTTGCAAAAGAGAGTTATGTAAGTCTTGAAACAAAAAAGCATAGAAGTCACAACGTTTTGTGCATTGAAAAAAAATGAATTATTTTGACTTTGAAGATAATAAAAGCGAATTTACGTTTAGCGCTCCTCACAGTAGTAATATTTATCCAAATGGCAGCACATCAAAAGAACCAGGAGATAGAGGAACAAAAGAACTTACTTTGAAAATTCATGAATTACTTGAGTGTAATTACTTAGTTTCTTCCGTTAGTAGAACTTACGTGGATTTTAATCGAGATTCGGATAATTGTGTTATCAATAGTTTTGGAGGTAAAAAATTCAATGAAAACTTGGCAAAAGGAGAGCTAAATAAAAGACTTTCAATTCACAACAAGTATTTTAATATTTTGAAAAGTATGCTAAGCAAATTTCATATAAGCATTCATAGCATGAATGAAATTGGAGGACTTGGAAGTCCTGATGTTGGAATGAATAGATCACAAATTGTGATAAGCAACTTAGATGGTAAGAGTTGTTCAAACGAATTGCTAAACCAACTTTGTATTGAATTTGAAAGTAAAGGATTCTCTGTTAATTTAAATCAGCCTTTCAAAGGAGGATTCGAGATCAAATATAGTTCTAAGTTTTGCAAATCGATTCAACTTGAAATTAGAAAAGATATGCTACTGAGTTTGAATGAAAATCTTTTTATAGATCAAGAAAAAGTAGATAAAATGGCAAATGCAATTAGTGATATTGTGAGGAAGGTACTACGATGAAGATAGATGTTGTTGGTGCTAGTTCAACTTATGAAGTTACCAAAATACTTGACTCTTTAGCCAAACAAAATATTTCATCAGAATTTGTCGATCCTAGAACTGTAAGCTATATAATTTCAAATAATGAGATTAAGTGTTTTATTAATAATAAGGAATATGAGGTGCCCACAGCGATCATAGTTAGAGGGGGTTTCACAGGTACTTTAAGAGATTCAGGCAGACTGTTTCTGAATTATTTGTCCTTAATTGGTGTTTTAATTCTTGATAAGCCTGAGGTTGTCTTCAAGGATTTGGATAAAGTTTATCAAAGTATGGCTCTTTGTAGTAAGGGATTACCACACCCTAAAACGTTGTATAAGATAGGTTTTAATGATACTAATAGTTTAATAAATGAAAACATAGTAATTAAACCAAATATTGGAAGTAAAGGGAGAGGAATAAGCAAAGTTCAATCTCTTTCTAAAGATTTAGATGATGATTGCTTTTCGCAGGAATTTCGAGGAAAACCTGGAGAAGATATCAGAGTAATTATGATTAATGGTAAAGTGGTAGGTGGTATGAAGAGAAGTAATTCTAATGGTGAATGGAGGAGTAATATAGCTCTTGGATCAAATGGATCTTTGTTCGAAGTAAATTCATTTCTGGCAAATATTTGTAAAAAAGCTCAAGAAGCGACGGATATGTTTTTCTGTGGAATAGACATATTAGAAGATGGTAATGAATACATAATACTGGAAGTTAATCGTGCTCCTCAATTCAAAGAATTTGAAAAAGTTACAGGGATTAACATTTCAAAAATGTTAGTAGAGGAAGTGCTAAATGAAACAAGTAATAAGTGAAGAACTTAAGATAGCTGATTTGAAACTTAAATTGGTTACTGAAAAATTCAGTATGGCAAGTATTAATCCTACTAACGCCAAAACGTATGAAGAAGTTATGAACTCTGATTATTTTACTTATAAGAAACCTGATTTCTTGATTTCCGATATGAAGAAGAAACTAGGAGATTTACATATAAGAAAAAAGGATTATCTTAGCAGTCAAATAAGATTGAAAAGAAATGAGTTAGTTACTAAGCTTGATATGTTAGAAAACATTGCCTCTGATGAATTCACTAATCTTTCTGCTAAACTACATCCTTATCCTAGTAAAAAAAATTTGAATTCGGCAATTAAAATTTTAGAACTGAAGCCTGTGACGAGCTCTAGAGATATTTTAAGTGGAGAGGAGGTTAAGACTTACTTCGAAAAGGTTTTGAGACACTTGAAACTAGATTATAAAATAGAAATTTCTGATATGGTAACTAAAGCCCGAGTTCTCGCGACTCAATCCAAACTTGAACTGAGAAGTGATACAAAGTTTAGTGATTCGTATGTGAATAGATTACTAATACATGAAATAGGAACTCACATTTTTAGAAGTGAAGGAGGTAAACTTCAACCACTCCACATTTTTAGTAGTGGTTTTGCAGACTACATTGAAGATGAAGAGGGTCTTGCGGTTTACAACGAATTAAAATACGGTGTTTTGGATATTAATATATTGAGAAACTACGCTGGAAGAGTAGTGGCTATTGACCATGCTAAATGTAATGATTTCACTTCTACTTATAATTATATGAAAAACTTTTTTGATGACAAGGAAAGTTTTAATCTTACATTAAGAGCTAAGAGAGGTATAAAATCTAAGGATTGCGTTGGAGGATACACTAAAGATAGTGTTTATTTTACAGGTTTTATAAAGTTGTTAAAAAAAATCAATGAAGAAAAATATAAGGATATGTATAAAGGTAAGTTTAATCTGGAGCATTTAAAACAACTTAGAGGTTTAGCGCTAGAAAAAAATCCTTTTAAACCCCTTATGTTAAGTGATTTGCTTAAAAAAACAAAGACGCTAGGATTACTTAGCGAAAACGATGTTAGAACATATTTAAATTTAAAGACCAAATAAACTTTATAAATGTCTAGTCATTTCTTAAACATTGATGGTATTAGAATCGTTAGGTGAATCTTTAAAAAACTCTATAAAAAAGATTACGAATGCTTTGTTTGTAGACGAGAAGTTGATTAACGAGTTAATTAAAGATATACAGAAGAGTCTTTTGAAGGCAGATGTTAATGTTAAACTAGTTTTAGAGCTTACAAGTAAGATGAAGAGTCGTCTTTTAGAGGAGAAGACTCCGAGCAGTGTTTCTAAAAAAGAACATTTGGTAAATATTATCTACGAAGAGCTCGTAAATTTTCTTGGTCGTGGAGAAAAGGTTGATTATAAAAATTTGGTTTTGAAAAAAAAACCTTATAAGATTATGCTTGTAGGATTGTTTGGTAGTGGTAAGACTACAACTTCAGGTAAACTAGCTGGTTATTTTAAGAGGAGAGGTATTAAGGTTGCTTTAATTAGCACCGATACTTGGCGTCCTGCAGCTTTGGATCAGTTGAAAATGCTTGGAAAGGACTTGGGGGTTGAAGTGTTTGGTGATAAGTCTGTTAAAGACCCAACTAAGCTTTATCAAAAGTTTGAAAAAGAATTAAGCAAGTTTGATTTGGTTATTGTTGATACCGCTGGTCGTGATGCTTTAAGTGATGATCTTATTTTGGAGCTTGATAAACTTAATAAGAAAGTTGAGCCTGACGATGTTTTCCTTGTTATAAGTGCAGATATTGGTCAAAGTGCTCAAAAGCAAGCTGAAGCTTTCCACAGCACGTGTGGTGTGAATGGAGTTGTTATCACAAAGCTTGATGGTACTGCAAGGGGAGGAGGGGCTTTAGTTGCTTGTAGTACTACTGGGGCTCCTGTCAGATTTATAGGTGTTGGTGAGAAAAAAGACGATTTGGAGGAGTTTAAACCTGAAAACTTTGTATCTAGGCTTTTAGGTATGGGGGATTTAGAGAGTCTTTTAGAGAAAACTAAGGATGCTTTTGAAGGTAAAGACGTTGAGGATCTTGGTCGAAAGTTCTTGAAAGGTGATTTTAACTTAATTGATTTATACGAGCAAATGCAGAGTATGAAGAAGATGGGACCTTTAAACAAGGTTATGGATATGATTCCTGGTATGAGTAATGTTCCAAAGGACATGCTTAAAGGTCAAGAGGAAAAAATTGATAAATGGAAGTTTGTTATGCAAAGTATGACCAAGTCTGAGCTTGAGGACCCAGAGGTTATCACAGGTAGTAGGGTTCAGAGAATAAGTGAGGGTAGTGGTGCTTCAACTAGTGATGTTAGAAGCCTTTTAAAGCAGTTTCGTCAGACTAAGAAGATGATGAAGATGATGAAAGGTGGAAGCGAGAAAGATATGAAGAAGATGATGCAAAAGTTTCAAGGAAAGGGGTTTAAGTTTTAATGGTTCATATAATGTTTTTAATGGATGAGAAAACACCTTTTGTTGAAGAGTTTATTAGCAAGCTTCACAGTAGGGGTTACGATGTTAGTTTAGTTGTTGATCCTGATGTTGAAAGTGTCAAATTCAAAGAGTCATTAAATAATTTGGAGCCTGAGGATTATCTTATCTGTGTTGGAGAGAGTTGTAAGGCTGGTCTTAGTGTTTTGGAAAAAAAGCTTAGAAGTATTGAATGTGCTTTCTTTATCGTTTTAAGTCCTATTAGTTTTAAGGGTTCTTTGAAAGCTAAAAAGGTTTATTTGTATGGAGATGAAAATGTTAACAGTTTAGCTGACAACCTCGAAGTTGAACCTTTTGTTGATGAGGAGCTTAGTGTTTTATTTGAAGAAGTACTTATCGATATTATTAGTTTAGAACATTAATTTTTTATTCTTTCGTTATGATTACTTCAAGTATTTGTGGACCTTCAACTGTTTTAACTGTGAGTCTTATGTTTTTATCTTCAATATCACAAAAGTCTCCTTTCTTTGGAACTTTGCTTAAACTATCGTGAATTAAGCCACTTATGGTTGTGAAGCTGTCTTTCATTGGCAGGCCTAATTTCAATTTTTTGTTTATGAGTTTTACTGGTGTTTTTCCAAGTACTAACCATTGGTTTCTTCCTTGGTTTCTAATCATTATTTCTACTTCATCTGTTTCATCGTATATGTCTCCCACAATTTCTTCAAGTAAGTCTTCTATTGTTACGACTCCTTCAACGCTTCCATGCTCGTTTACAACAATTGCCATGTGGTTTGATTTGTGTTGTAATTCCCTTAGCAGAGCATCTGTTTTTTTGTGTTCGGGAACAAATATTGCTTCGTGTGTTATTTGTTTTAGTTTTTTCTTTGTTCCGTTTTTATTTAAGCTTGATAATAAATCGCTAACCACTAGTACTCCTTTTATTTTGTCTAGTTTTTCTTCGTATATAGGTATTCTACTATATCCTTGACCTATGATTAAAGGAATTGCTTCTTTTATCGTCATATTCCCATCTAATGCGAATATCTCGTTTCTTGGAGTCATTACTTGACCGACCGTTGTATCGTCGAATTTGAGTATGTTTTGTATCATTTCTTTTTCTAATGGCTTGATTTGTCCTTGTTGTTCTCCTATTCTTATCATGTATT
>SKHC01000074.1 GCA_007117145.1 Candidatus Woesearchaeota archaeon | reverse complement strand
TCACACCTAACACCTGCTCTTTGAGGAGTGATGATATTGTCATGAAAACGCTCATACAAACCATGCCACTTATGAGTATAAATTTGAAACTCGGCAGGAACCCCCAGATATGTTCTTTTAACAGTGATTCCAGGTATTTTCTTATCATCTCTTTCTAATTCTATATTTTCCCCTCTTTCTTTTCTTCTTAAGTAATCAGTAAGTCTTATTTCTGCAATCCTTTCTGCTTCAGCTACTAATTTTTTATCCCACGTATCAGGTAGACTGTGGAAATAATAGTTCATGCCATCCTTTCTATCATTTCTCGTACCCGCCGAAGTTACTACTTTTTTTTCTTTATAAGCTAACACAGGAGTATTTACCAAAGTCATAACACCTGTGCTATCATATGCTTTCTCTGAAGATCTAAGACCTAACACCCCATCAGTCTTCTTTTCAGCCTCCCTATAACTTCTTTTAATTCTTGTAATAAACAAAGTATTATTATAATTCTTATCAGAACTTATTATTTTGTAGCCATTTGAAACAGACAATACTTTAATATCCCCTAAATCATGGCCTCTGAAATGATGAACTAGCTCAAACGGATTTTGCTTTAACATGTAATCAAGTTTCGTCTCTGGAAAAAACTCTATAGCTCCAGGAGTTGAAGTTTCAAATTCAACGATTTTTGTTTCTAACTTCTGATTTTTTTTAGATTGAGCTCTTGTCTTTATGAAGTGTTGTACTTCATCTTTCTTTTTAGTCATAGAAGGCAATCTTTCCTTTAAGTATTTGTATAATACTCGCTCTCTAATATGAACTTTGTTTAACTGAAGCTTTGACAAATACTCAACAGTAGTAGGGTCTAGTTTTTTATCTAGTACATTAATTAATCCTAACTGGTACTTCTCATTATCTGTGTGTTTTAAAGCTCGATATTCCTTACTATACCTTGTAGCTGTATTTCTAAGATCTGTTAGAAAAGTATCCAGTTCCTCCATGAAGAAAAAATCTTTCATATTACAATATGTCTTCTATAGGCATCTTCTTTTTTCTTGGCTCTTTGAATTCTTCTGTTTGATTGCCTTGGATTTCTTCAACGTTTACTCCAAGTTCTTGCAAGCCTTGACCGTGCATCTTAATTAGTTGATCTACAACTCCAAGCATGTTAACTAATGCTTCTTTTTCTTTTACAAGTGTTGTTAGAGCTCCTTGATGAAAACCAATTTGTCTTTCTTTGTTATCTTCCATTAATAACACCTCCAATTCAACAAAAGAATACTTCTATATAAAAGTTTCGTTTGTTTGTTACTTAATAGTAATTACAATTTATTTTCTTTTTTGCTTTTTGTAAGAGTTATATGTGTTAATAAAGAGTCTTTTTACACCACTATCTAACATTTCATTTACTGGCTGATCACCATTATCTCTAAACTTTGGGAAATACTTCATTAGTACACCTCTGTAGTAAGGAGCATGCGTTATGCCTTGAGATAATAAGTTTTCAGCTTCTTTTAAAAATCCCATTATGCGGTCTTTTTCTTGGTTTGAATTTAACTGCTTTTCTAGCGTTTTAAATATGTCTTTTCCTCTGTTATAGAGATGTTTGTCTTCTACTTGAAAGCCAAGGTAATCTGTGATATAATAGTACTTAAGAGAATCATGGTTTTGCAAGCTTTGGCTTCTTAGGGTTTGAAGCTCATCCAACTTGTTTCTCGAGTATAAATTATCAACGACAGCTACAAACTCGTTTAAATCTTTAAGCTCACTTGACATAACTTATAAGTAGAAAAAAATAGTATATAAATTTATGCAAAACAACAAAAATTATAAATCAACAACTGTTTTTAACCAGATATGATTCTAGGAAAAATTGTAGGAAAAGTAACTACGAACGAATTTAAGTTCCAAGTAGAAAAACAAACAAACAAATTTGAATACGTACAAATATTTCACAAAGCATACGATTACGTGTTGTGTCAAGTAGTAGAGCTTGAAACAGACTCAGAAAAAACTATAGCATACTGTCAAATCCTTGGCTACAAAGATAAAGGAAGAATTAGAAAGATTAGGATACCTTTTGACCCTGGAAGCGAAGTCCTCAAAGCAGAAGATGATTTCATTAAAGAAATTGTGAAACTCGAAGGTAGCAAATACGGAGGACTTATTGGAAAACTCGACGGTAAAAACATAGACGTGGAGCTTGATTTAAACAAAGTGCTTAGCATGCACCTTAGCGTTCTAGCTAAAAGTGGAAGTGGAAAGAGCTACGCTGTTGGAGTATTGCTTGAAGAGATGATTAGCAGAAAAATACCTTTGATTGTAATTGACCCTCACGGAGAATATAACACTTTAAAATACAAAAACACAGATAAAACCGATGTTCAAAGACTAAAAGAATTCGGCCTTATGGCTGAAGGTTTCAAAGTGGATGAATTTGGAGATGTGAAGATAAACAAAAACGTAACACCTTTAAAATTACAACTTAACATGGAGCAAGAAGAACTGATGAATTTACTGCCAGGAAAGCTAAGCTCAAGTCAGCTTGCAATCCTCTACAGCGCATTCAAATTTCAACCTAGCGAGATAGACGGGCTTTTAATTGCTTTAGACCAAGAAGAGAGCAACTCAAAGTACAGCGTGATTAACATGGTGGAATACGTGAAAAACTTAAACGTATTCACAAATAGTAGTGTGAACTTGAAAGAATTTGTAAAACAAGGAAGCGCAACTATCATAAACTTGAAAGGTATGAATCTCGACGTGCAAGAAATCGTCGTATACAAGTTAGCAAAAGAATTATTCGAACTTAGAAAACAAGAAAAGATTCCACCATTCTTCTTTGTAATTGAAGAAGCACACAACTTCTGCCCAGAGAGAAGCTTTGGAGAAACAAAGGCGAGCAAAACTATAAGAAACATTGCAAGTGAAGGTAGAAAATTCGGGCTTGGACTTTGCGTTATAAGCCAAAGACCTGCAAGGGTTGATAAAAGTGTGTTGAGTCAATGTAGTACTCAAATACTACTTAAAGTCACAAATCCAAACGATTTGAAAGCACTAGCTAGTAGCATTGAAGGACTTACAAGTAGCACGGAAAAAGAAATTCAAAACCTAAGTATAGGTCAAGCACTTGTAACAGGCATATGTGAAATGCCCATCCTTGTAAATATTAGACCAAGAAAAAGCTTGCACGGAGGACTTAGCAAAGACATAGTCCAAGATGAATTCAAAGAAAAACTGGAAGATTTCAAAGAAGAAGAATTTAAACCAGTAGTATGGCCAAACATTGAAAAAAAAGACGTTGCTTTAATTGAAGGAGTAGATGATGTAAAAACCATATTGATACCTTGCTTTATGTTCTCTTGCAAAGACCCTCAAAAATCCTATAAATTACTAATTGAAAGGATTCACGGAGAGATAATAATAGATAAGGATGAGCTTGTAACAAAGAAGTTACCTGATTTAAAACTGTTAAGTAAAAACCAAGTTAGCATTTTAAAAACTGTGTTTAAAGAGAAAAAGATAAACGTAAAAGATGTTGACGAAAAGGAAGTTAAAGACTTGATTGCAGGAGAATTTCTAAAAAGGGAAGAAAACCAATTAAAACTTGGAGAAAGATACGCATTCTCAAAACTACACCACTTTGAAAACCACGACAAAATCGCATTCGACAAAGTAAACTTTGACAAAGAAGAAGAGCCAAAACTCGACAAAAACAAAATCACGAAAGCTATTGAAAAATTTACAAAGGTAGAATCAGCTGAAGAGTGCTGGCTTGTAAGATACACTGCAAAATGACTGACAGCCTAATTCAAGAAGGAATAATACTTCAAACGGTAAACCCAATTATAATACATGTAAGCACAGCGATCGTCATACTACTTCTTGGGCTTATGATTGGAAAACTTGCAGGACTCATACTAAAAAAATTATTGTTAGAAGTAGAAGCTGATAAAAACTTAAAGAAAATAAGTCCAATAAAAATGAGTATAACAAACGTTTTAAGTCTTGGAATAAGCCTGCCAATTTACGTGATAAGCTTCTTTTTAGCATTAAACCAACTTGGCATCGCAAACATTGTGTTAAACTTGATTATCGGATTTATAATCATGGTTGTTGTTGGAGCAATTATACTTGGACTTGGAGACGCACCTAAAAACATTTTAGCTGGTTTTTGGATTAAAAAGAAAAACATTATCGGAAAAACTATGAAAATAGGAATAGTGAGAGGAGAAATACTTAAGAAAACGATGCTCAAAGTAGAAATGAAAACTAAGCAAAACGACCGCATAATAATACCTAACTATTATTTTAAAGAACACTTCAAACAATAAATAATTGTTTCAAGAAAAATTTTCTAAAACACTTGTTATATGCCAAAACTGCGTCCTAACATAAGGACTTAAATTCACATCACTACTTATATCTTCTAAATCGCTCAAAATCTTGTTAACAGTCAAACCAATATTTCTAGCATTTTCAAGCTCTTCACGCATAGCAACAATTTTAATTTTAACACCTTTAGAAACGGTTGGATCATCTTCTAACTCTTGAAACATCTCAACAACATCTTGAATATCCACTTTAATCACCCAACTCTTTCATCAAATTGCTTTGAAGTCTTTCTGCTTTCACTTCGAGTTTTGACTGTTCTTTTTCCAAATGAGAAAACCTTTGACTTAATATCTTTTTTGTATCAACCAAATCACTTTCAAGCCTTTTCTTATCTGTCTTAATCAAAATGTTACCAACAATTTTATAATTATCATCAGAACTTTTCAACTCTTCTAACGCACTTTCAACTTCAAGTAATTCATTTTGACAAGAAAACTTTTGACTAATAACCTTGTTTAATGTCGCCTCGAAACCTGCGAGTTCTTGTAACTTATCATCTTTAGATGAACTCATCTTTACTTCTCCAACGCACTGCTTGTCTTTTCGTAAACAGTCATTATTTTTGTAACGGTGTTAAGCACACTTCTCAAAGCCGTGCTATCTTTAGCAAACACCTCGATTGTGAGCACCCCGTTTTTTAATTTGACATCGTAACCTGCTCTATCATTTCCAAAATCCCTATCTTCAACTAAGAAGATTTTATGCAAATCCCCGCCGTCTTCAACTTGGATTTGAGCTTTTAACATTTTAAGCTAAATGGCATCAACCACTGTAGGCTTAACCCTTGTTTTGAAAACGATTTTGGAACCACAATAAACACATCTCACTCTTTTCCTCATCTGATCCGCGTTTAAAATTTTATCACAACTAAAACACTTATAATCTGCCATTTTAAATCACACCTTATCCACAAAGTAAGCCTTGCTTGTAAATGTCTTATCACACTTAGAACAACTCCAAATGCCTGCCATCTTCTTAGTAACACTTTGAGATTTACAATAAGGACACTTATACACAGCTTTACTTTGACGTTCAATTTTTGCAAGTTTATGCTTTACTGTTCTTCCATACCTTGCACCAAATCTTTTTGTTGTATTATTCATGTTATTTTTCCTCTGGTAATTATAAAGTGGGGCTGCCCGGACTTTCAGCGATTTACGTCTCCGTCACTAATCTCTTTGAACCGGGGGCTTCAGGTCCCAAACCTAAAAGGTTAGCCAAGCTACCCCACAGCCCCAACATAGTGACGAGGAACAAAAGTTACTTTATAAAGTTTTGCCAAAAACCCAACTTTTAATTTCCTTGCCTTTTTTGATGAGGATGAGGCCTTTTCACAGTCATAGGTATCATACCTTCTTTAAACTCAAGCTTTGCAATTTCAACAGGATTATACTTTAAATCCCCAAGTTGCTTTTTATTGAGTTTTACAAGTAAAGGCGCACCCATACTGATTTGAAGTGCTCTACTCCCAATCATTCTAGCTTTCTCATACTTCGTAAAATGTCCTTCAGGTATTGCTAAATTCAACTTACTTCACCCCATCCAATATCTTCCTAATCTCTTTCGCCTTCTTTAAAGCTAAATCAATCATTTTCTCAAAATCTTCAACTGTTAGAGGACTATCCCCTCCTTTTTGAAGACTGCAAATTTTATCCTCATCAATACTTGTCACTGTAAGTCTTGCTTCAACTGCTTTCTCCTCTTCATCTGTAGGATCAACAAATAACAAATCTCCTATCTTACAAATAGTTACAGGGATAGGATGAGCAGACATCTTAACTTTTTGCTTAGTCTTTTGATGATAATCAACTGTTCCATCCTCTAAAAGTAAAGGGTAAAACGCTGATTTTATAGCTGCAATTGCTGCAAGCCCACCCATGTCTATAAGGTTACCCCCATAGTTTATTGGAACTACGTCAACTGCCATACTCCAAACCTTTTCACCTTTCTCAATGCATAAAACTTTTGTATCCATAGCTTTACTTTCACGAATACCTCTATCTATAACTCTTGAAGTTTCAATGCTATCCATACTTGGAGGTCCACTTTCAAACTCAGGACTACTCATAGGTAAAAGCTCTGCGTTAACCATAAGTGTTCCAGAATCTGGTTGATCTGGATATGGTCTTTCAACTGCCATTTTAAGCCCAGCCAACACTTCAGCCTCACCAAATTTTACTCTGGCACTGCCTTCAGCTGTACTTATCATACCTGTCTCTATCGTAATTGGTCTAAACTCCTCTAATTTTCTACCATCAAGTCTAACCCCGCTTCTAAGAGCCGCCTTGACGTGTTCTTTCATTTCTTGATTCATAATAATCACCTGTTATATCTGTTTAACAAAGCATTTCTTTGAGCTTGAGCTATATCTGCCAAAACAGGAATTACAAGTTCAATTGCTTTCTTTAAATTCTTCTTTGAAACTATACCATCCATTTGCAAAAGAGTAATCTCCTTTGTGCTTGGAATCATAGCTATCGGTATGTCTGCCGCCTCGTTGTCATCTAAGTGCTCTTCGTCACCATCCAAATCAACAACTAACGTATCTCTTACCATACCAACACTTATCGCAGCGACCATATCTTTCATAACAAGTCCTGCATCAGCTAAAGCCATGCTAGCAGCGCAGATACCAGCACACCTACTACCTGCATCAGTTTGTGGAAGTTCTATAAAAACATCCACCACTGTGTTTGGATAATCTGAAAGATCTAACACAGGTATTAATGCTTTCTCTGAAACTAAGCTTATCTCTTTACTTCTCCTACTAGGTCCTGGTCTTACTCTTGAGCCATCACCTGAGAAAGGCATCATGCTGTATGAGCATCTTAAGATTCCTTTCTTTGGGTCTTGTAAAAACCTAGGATGGAGCTCCCTTGGACCATAAACAGCAGCTAACGCTTCTGTATCTCCAATTTTAAACCTGGCACTTCCATCTGCCTTCTTGATTACACCAACTTCTGCTTCTATCTTTCTTGGCTCATCATTTTTTCTTTTACTTGGTCTTTTAAATGTCATTTCTTTTCACCTTTTAAAAAATCTGAAACTTGCTGTGTCAAACCTTGCTTGTGTGCAAGATCTTCAATCATTTTAATAGCTTTAACTGCCAAAACTTCCATTTCTGGACTTCCTTGAAGCCAAACGAGTCCGTTCTGACCAACCACTATTTTACAATCAGTAGCTTCTTTGATTAAAGAAACCATGCTACCTTTCTTTCCAATTATTCTTGGAACTTTAGCACTGTTTACTCTAATTATTCTTCCACCTCTAAGCTTTCTGAGGCCTTGACCTTTAGCACTTACATCAACTAAGTTTTGACTTGTAACGTTTACAATTTTTAACACTACATAATCATCTAAAGCGAAGTACTTGGATAAATCCGAGCCTTTTGCTATGTAATCAAAGCTTGCATCCTTTAAAGGAAGCATAGCACTGTATGCACTTTCAATGTCAAGTCTCCACCCACTCATTAGGATGTCGAATATTTTTCCTATTACTATGTCATCGTTTTTTGGAATGTATCTCCCTGCAAGAGGTGTTGTCTTTAAGACTTTCCCCTCAACAGATAATACTCCTAATCTGTTAACAATAACTTCTTCGCCGAGCCTGTAAGTTCCATGACTTGGCAAAAAGTCCATACCCTTCGCCAAAACTTGGCCTGGGACTACGACTTCTTTTTCTTTTGCTAATAATTCTCCCATTATTTTCACCTTTTCAAATTTATTTCTACTTCTCCTCTAGTTTTGTTGTTGAGTTCATCAATCAACTCTTGTTTTAAACCTGCAGGCACTTGCAATTTGCAAACAAACCCACTAGGCGTCCAATCTTCAAATTTTAATTCCCCATACTTTAATAACAAACCTCTAAGGTTTGAAGCATGATTCATCGGTAGTTTTATCTCAAGCTCAAAATCATCTTTCTTTATAGGAATAATTGGTTTTAACTTATCAATTATATCTTTTAGCTGATCTTCTGCTCTGTCAAACTCACTGATTTTAACTTTGGCCTCTGCCATAGCATTCTCAATTCTCGTATGAGGGTGAGGAATATTTGTCTTTGGATCTATCGTTGTCTTATGTATCAAGTTTACGATCTTTTTTCTCTTTTCATCTCTGAGCTTCTCACGGTACTCTGCTGTTAATTGGATTTCTCCATCTTTTAGCATTTTAAGAGTTACTTGGTAGATGTCTTGTGTTCCAAACACTTTCTGCACGTCTTCTTCTTTAGCGATTATTCCTTTCTTTGCATCGCTGAAAACTTGTTGTGCTTTTAACAATTCTAATATGTCTTCTTTAGAATCTATGTGTTTTGACTTTGCATTGATTGCAAGGTCTGGATCAACGACTACTTCGAACTCTAATCCGAACTTAGAATATTTTACTAAGTTGAAAGAAACTTTTTCGTGATCGTATGTTTGTCTTCTCATTTTACTATTTTTTGTAATCTCTCCTTACTTACTCTCTCCATGATACCTGTTTTTATTGGTATAACTGCAGCATCGATTCTTTCCATTGTAAAATTTGTAGACAATGCCTTTCTTAAAATCTTAACAGCTAATGCTAAACCTTCATCAACAGTCATGGTGTCTTTGTACTCTTTATGTAAGAGTTCTTCACTTTCTGCTTCTCCCTCACCTATGATTGTAGCTTTATACTGGTAGTACAATCCTGTAGGGTCTGTTTCGAAAAGCGTAGGTTTTCCATTGTCAAAACCTGCGATTAAAAGGCTAACACCAAAAGGCCTATAGCCTCCACTTTGAGTTGTTAACTGCTTTAAGTTACACAAATCTTTAACAACAGCTAAGTTGTCTATTGGACTATCATATTCTACTTGGTGTTGTTGAGCTTTAATTTGAGCTCTCTCAACAAGTACTCTGGCATCGCTTAAGATTCCTGCTGCTGTAGCCATTATGTGATCGTCTATTTTGAATATTTTCTCGATTGTATCTGGTATTACTAGTTTATCTATTAATCTTTTATCTGTAACTAATAGTACCCCGTCTTTTAAGACCATACCAATCGCTGTGTTTCCAAGTCTTACTGTTCTTTTAGCGTATTCTACTTGTAAAAGTCTACCATCTGGGCTGAACATCGTAATCGCCCTATCATATCCCATCATTTGATGTTGTATTGGTTCCATTTCTACTCCTCCATAACTTTGTTTACTTGGCCAGACACTTTAAGTGACTGCAAGATAACTTTTTGTGTTCCAATCTCTGTAATAAATAGCAGTGCCGCTTTAACTTTATCTACGCTTTTAGCGCTAACTCTTATTACTTGCGTGTTTGATTTGAAAAAATGCTTAACAGGAACTATGCCTGCCTGTGCTGAATCGAATACTCCTAAGATTTCCTTTAATTTAGAAATAACTAAACTCATAGGTTTTGAAACAAATAACTTAGTGCTATCTACAACGTGTATTTTTATTTTCAAATATCTTTTCTTTTCCCTTAAACTCGGTGCCAAACCTTTTATTTTTTTAGGCATTTTAATATTAGAATCAACCTCGCTTTCTTTCTCTATCAAAGGTATGGAATTTAGGAGAGTTTATAAAATTAACTGTTAGAAAAAAAGCCTGTAGTAAACTCTTATCTAACCAAAACACTTATTCTTTGAACAAATAACTTGGATTTTTTTAGAATATCAGCAACCTGTCTGTTAGTATATGTAGGTCTTGCTTTGTATCTTGCATTAGAGCTCTCTGTTCTTGCATCTTCAAAATACTTTACATACTCATCCTCAAAAATTTTATGAGCCTGATTTAAAACTTCTAAGTCTTAACTCATCTGGAACTAGCAAATGCCCCAGCGCTATTTGAGCTGCGTTATGAGTTTTTACTTCGTATCCTTTTGATAGTATTGCCGACTTAGCAGCAAAAAGCATTGAGTAATATGCTATTGTTATTGCCCACTGAAACCAATATATTTTGTCAGGTACTTCTGGTGGATTTTTATGATGGCTTGCAATTAAAAAACTCGCTTCAGATCTTACAATAAATCCTTCTCCTAATAACTGAACAAATTTTTCTGCATAAATACTTTTATCGAAACCCATCTCGAACCAAACTCCAAAACTCGTTAAACCCAGTTAGCAATACATGATCTTTCATTGCTTGCTTGCCAACATTTTCTCCTTTGTCTTTTAGCATAGCTTTAAATTCTTTTTCAGAAAAAAACATTGGATTAATCTTGATATCGAATAGCATCTCGAGATTGGAATAATTAGCAGTTTTATCTCCTTTTTTATTAATTACCATAACATCAATATCACTATTTTTTGTTTGAAGATTTTTTGCATAACTTCCAAAAATCAATGTTATATCTTTTGATTGCATATCTATTCTTTTCATAAGTGAATGCCTTTCCAATAATTGTTTTTTTTCCTCATAAGATGCAATTACTAAGTATGCCTTGGATACATCAGACCATTTAATTTTGACCAGTTTTGATTTTCCCTTAACTTGAATATCTACCAGATCTTCAATTCGATTTACCGTCCTGTAAAGAGAGCTGTATGGTATTTTTGTTCTACTACTTAGCTCAAGTAGAGTGAACGAATCATTCTTCTTTGCCAAGTACGACAGTATTATTAGTATATTATCCATATTTGGTTAATATTAACCATATTTGATATTTAAATTTTTTTTATTTTAGGTGACTAGAATTTAAAACATATTTATTCTAGCTGTCTACATTTTTGTGTTTTTGTAGTCACCCACTTTTAAGAATTATTCAAAATCTCTACGATTTTCTCTTTGAACTTATCAAGAGTTTCTTGGCTTTTAGACTCGGCGTTAATTCTAACTAAAGGCTCGGTATTTGAAAGTCTTGCGCTAAACCAATAATCATCAAAGTACATAGAAAGACCATCAAGTGTTAGTATTTGGTTTGGACTAAAACTTTTTCTTATGTTCTCTATTGCTTTTTCTCTATTTTTTACTTTGAAGTTCATCTCACCACTGTGAATATAATATGTATGCTTCTTTATTTCCTTACTTAAAGGAGTTTTTAATACCTCTATTAATTTTAGAATTGCAATTATTGCCGAGTCTAAGTAGTTGAACTCTTTAAAAAAATAATGGCCAGAACCTTCAACTCCAATGAATGCTTGGTGCTCTCTCATATCACTTACAAAATTCGTCCTGCCTGTTTTCACCATTATCGAATTTATGTTTTTTAAATCGCAAGCCTTACTTAGGCTTTGAGAGCTTCTAACATCGTAAAGCACGGTGCCTTCCAAGTTGAAAAGACTCACTAAGATTTCTGGCCTAATCGCTTGTCCTTTTTCATCTAAAAATATTGCTCTATCTGCATCACCATCGAATATGACACCGAAATCGCTTTTTGTATCTAATATCCTTTTCCTTATTTGACCATGGTTTTCTGGATTTGTAGGATCTGGGCTGTGGTTTGGAAAGTTACCATCCACTTCATCGTTTATAACAATGCAATTATTATACGTCGCGTTTAAAAAATCTGCTTCAATTTTTCCTGAGCCATTGCTTGCATCTACAACAAAACTTATATCTTTATCAACCACGAATTTTTTTAAGAAATCTAAGTAATATTTTTTTGTGCTTAAAGCTATGTAATTTCCCCTTTTGTATGGTTCTTGAAAATTTGGATTATCAACTAACTTTTTTATACCCAGTAATCCATTTTTGAGATGAACCGCATCAAGATTCTTATCCATTATCTTAAAACCATTATACTCTTTTGGATTGTGACTCGCTGTGATTATAACCCCTGGCTTTTCAAATCTTTGAACAGCGAAATAAAGGTGAGGTGAGCTTGAAATACCTATGTCATGAACACTGGCTCCTTGGTCCATCATACCTTTGCATAGGTGTTGATGCAAGGTGTCGCTTGATAGTCTGCCATCTCTTGCAACTATTATCTCACTTGCTTTTAAGAATATAACTATGCTTCTGCCAAGTTTGTAGGCAAAGTCTTCATCTATCTCTGAATCAAAAACCCCTCTTATATCATATGCTTTAAAAACTCCCATTTTAACATATCTGTTAGCTGACAAGTATATAATTCTTTTGAAAACCTTTAAAAACAACGCAAAACTCCAAATGAGTACTGAGCCTTAAAACAAAATGATTTTAAGGGGTCTCGGGAGGAAAAAACAAATGGCAGAATTCAAATTAAATATAGGCGATCCAAAAACAAAGAAAATCTTAAAGAAAGACTTGAAAGAAGGAGAAACAAAACCACTTATTGGTCTAAAGATTGGAAGTAAAGTAAAAGGGGAAATCATAGACTTACCTGGATACGAATTCGAGATTACTGGTGGAAGCGATAGCTCAGGGTTTCCAATGAGAAAAGATGTAGAAGGAAACCAAAGAAAAAAAGTCTTAATTGTCAGCGGAGTCGGTATTAGAAAGAACAGGGCAGGGAATAAGAGAAGAGTTACTGTTGCTGGTAACACTGTGCATGATAAAACTGTTCAAATCAATCTAAAAGTTATAAAGCACGGAAAAACACCTTTGTTTGAAGAAGCAAAAGAAGAAGAAACTAAAACTGAGGAAGCTCCTAAAGAAGAAGCTAAACCGAAAGAAACAAAGGAAGAAAAACCAGCTGAAGACAAGAAAGAATAAAATTCTTTCAATTTTTTTATTAATTATTTTTATATAGATAAGGCTTAACGTAAAAAAATTTATCTGTTGTTATAATATGAAATGAACTTGAATAATTACTTATTACTTTTTGTATTTAAAGTAGAAAAGCAAAACCACGAGTAAAACCCCTGTGATTATTGAAAGAGCAGCGTATTCTATATACAAAAACAAACCCATTAAACCAAGGAAACCAAGTATTAAAACTATTATCAAAGGATTGTATTCTGCTTGTTTCTTTGCATGGTGTTGACTTTCAAAGTTTTGAGCAACTTCACTTCCAAGCTCAGTTATCTCAAAAGCGTTAGTTTGATTTCTCAAAATTAACTTGTGGTTATGTAAGTACTCTAAAGCCGTATCAAACTTAGTGGCTGTCAAATTCAACTCGCTAAGAAGACTTGACTGTACAGATTCAGTCACCAACAAACCTTTTTCGTAGTCATGTTTGATTTTTAAAAGCAGTCTAACCCAAGGAGTATCTTTTGTTGTGAAAGTATCTGTTTGAGGTATGTACATATGACTTGTTTTGCAATTTGAAGTTTATAAATATTGTTTAAAAAAGTATTGTATGATTATCTGTAAATTATACTGAATAACCATTTATCTGCCACAAAGTAAGAGTTATTAAAAAAACACATAAATCTTATCTTGGAATTAGGTCTAAAGCTGCATCAACAATATTTTGATTGTAATTCCCATTAGTGGATGCTTCTACAAGTATTTGCTGAGGGGATTTGTTTAGTAGAGTTATTGTATTTTTAGCCATTCTAAACTCCCCCTCTTCTTTAGAAACACCACCCGCTCGAATTCTATCTTGGATTTCATCATTATTTAACAAAGTCCTTTTCATATACTCACTTGGTTCTTTGCTTAATACTTTGTTTAACTCCTCATAAAACATTAACTTTTGAGCTTCAACGTATTTTGAAAAATGTTTAATTTCCGGAGGCTCGATAAAGCGATCCTTAGCATAGCTAGTTAATAATTGTTTTATAGCAGAATACTGCTCATTTCCTTGAGGCTTAAATTTTTGCCTCAGTAATTTTTCCACATTCTCAACAACAAGCCCGTAATTCATGTTAGCTATATGAGAAGGAAATCCATTGTAGCCAATTTCATTGATAGCTTTTGATGCTTTATCAAAAACGAGTTGAAAATCCATAGGACAAAATAAAAAAGTGTCACTTGTTTTTTTTGAATCATCAAACCCTTTCAAATTTTTCACTTCAAACTCTAAAATTTTGGATAATTGTCCTGGAGCGAACCCAGCTACCTCTGCAAGCGTATCTGATGCATCTATAGATGCTACTTTCTTTGTTTTTTCAACAAGCTTAATCTTTTCATCAGGATAAAAATCTGAAAACAAAGTTCCTCTAAGTAGCTTAGCATCTATATTAGAAACTAAATTAGAGTACCTAGTTGCTGTTTTTTCAGAGACTAAATACTCACCCATTATTGATTCAATGTTTGTCATTTTGAACCAGAAATAGTTTAACCCTATTTAATAGTTACTATTTCGTAGTGAAACTTAGAAATTTTCAATGATGAACTGTTTAGGCATATAATTCAAAATAGCATATATATCCTCACTTTTAAAATAACTTTCAGTTACTTTTATATAGTAGTACTAGTAATTGATTTTTTATGTCTCAGTTAATTGAAGAAATTATAAACGGAGTAACTGGAGGAAGAGGTTACTTAAACGGAAAATACAAAGATACAAAGAAAGACTTAGAAAAAAAATTACTTCAAATGAACAACGCCGAACTAGTACAGGACTTTTACAAAACGAATCGTGAAACGGAAAGGCAAAGCAGTTCTATGAGTAAACTATTGAAACACTCAACACCTTGCTTTGTAAGTTCATACTCATTTGATGATGAGAAACAATATAATTGAAAAATGAATAATTCAAAAAAACAATTGTATCAAAACCAAAAAGAAATACAAAAAGAGTTACTAGAAGAAATTACTAGTAAATATGTGGTTAACAACCAAAACATAAGTCAAGTTTTCCTGCAAGGAAGCTTGGCAAACCACCAATTTGGAAAATACCAATATCCCTGTCGCGATGACTTTGGAGTTATGCATCCTGGCTCAAAAATTAATTTGTTAATAATACAAAATAACTCGCAAGAAGTGCCAAAGACTTGGAGAAAGTTAGAAAGTTTAGATTGGAGCGATAAGTATCTTATTGGAGAAGTAGACTTTGACGGAGTTTATCACAAGGTTGAAGGATTGGTCCATTCAATTACAAAACACAAAGATTACTCAGATAAATTGAACAAAAATCTTCTTTTAGAGTACTCAATACCTATATCTTATACTCAGTAATTATATTTTCTTTTTCTTGTTTTACTATAGCTCTAACTTCAACATATTGCTCAATACCTGTACCTTTTAATTTCTTTTTCAAAAGATAATCTACTTGGAAAATACCTGCAGGGTTATTCATCAAAATCTCAATCATTATTGGCCTTTCACCTTTGGATATTTTGACTTTTTCAATACTCATAGCACTCACATTGTGAATGTCTTGTTTGCCTTTCTCAAAACTAATCCTAGCTCTTCCTTTCTCCATGTCAAGCGCATCTGCGAGCCTTACAACACCAGCTTCCACTGTGAATACTTTGATTTCTTCGCTATGACTTACCATTGCATTCATGGTTTCTGTCATCACAATTTGACGTTTTCTTTTAACATCGTATAACTCGGTTAAAATTCTATTCAAGAACTTGTTTGCGAGCAAAACACCGAGCTCATCGTGTAAATCTCTGTGTATGCTGTTTCCAAGATCGTGAAGCAAGGATGCTAAAACAACTACTACTTCGGCATCTTCAAAATTGAAATCATAATCAGAAACTATGTTTGGAACCACCCCTTCTTTTTTTAGGTTTCTTAAAAGTTTTAAAGCGATGTTTGCAACAATTGAGACGTGAACTTTTCCATGGTCACTCATACCAAGTCTTCTAACAGCCATAGTATTACAAGCTTCCCAGACTGCGTTTAGCTCTTCGTCTTCATTTACTATTCCTTGAACTTTCTCTAATAACTTATTATCTTTAAACGGTAATTTCATCTCCATAATAATTAGAGAAAAAATAATGTTTTAAATATATTATTATCTAAGATTGGATTCTATCTTGTTTAATTTCTCTTTCACTTTTGCAATTTCAGCTCTAATATCAAACTCAGAGTTTTTTTCTTGTTTTATTCCGCTCCCTATGAATTTGAGTTGGGCTTTCATGTTTTGAAAAACTTGCATCGGTATTTGCTCGCCTCTTTCAAAACTGGAAAACAGTGAGTTTCTCGCTGTGATTAATTCTTCAAATGCGTTGTGAACATCTTTTTCGTATTTTTCAAGACGCATGTTAAGCCTTAAGAATTTCTCAACTTCTTCTTTTAACTCGAGCATGTAATCATTTGTTTTTCTCTCAACCATTATTTTTCTAAGTTCCATGCTTTCAAATTCTTTAAACAAACGATCAGTTGCTGTTTTGATTTCATCAAACTTTTGTTGTTTACTCGAATCATTTCTTTGTTGCAATTCCAATAAGTGACCGAAAACTAGTTCTAACTCATCTAATTTTTGTAATATTTTATCATTATCCATAACTTGTAACTCTTAGCAAATAACTATATAAATTTATGGGAAAATATATATAATGAATGTGTTAAGAGAGGAGTTGAGATGAAAATAATTATTACTGGCGGAAACGGAAGTTTAGGAAAAAATCTTTGCAAGGAATTTAAAGGAGAAATTCATGTTTTAGATAAAGAAAAACCAAAACAAAAATTGAACCATGTTAAATATCACGAGGTAGACATTACAAGTAAAAAAGTAATTAGCGTTTTAAAAAAAATTGGTGAAGTAGACCTTGTGATTAATAACGCAGGAGTTATGAGGAGAGGAAAAATCACAGAGATAAGTGAAGAAGACTTTGACTTTTGTATTGATGTTAACTTTAAAGGCTCATGGCTGGTGTCAAGGTATGCTAAACTTAAAAAAACAGGCATACTTTTATTTATTAATTCTCGCCACGGAGAAAAAATAAAAAATGAACCATCGATTTATAGTTTGAGCAAAGTAGCACTGAAATACTTGGCTTTACTTTTCAAAAATCAACACATAATAGTTAAAGAAGCATATCTTGGCCCTTTTATTGGAGGAGTTAGTAAGACTGGTTATTCTGATTCTGAGTATGCTTTGAGAAAAAAAGATAAAGCAGAAACCATGGCCAAACTTATAAGAAAATTAGTTGAAGGAAAAGAAACTAAATTAATGTTTAATGAAAAAACCCAAGAATATTACTTTAAAAAATGACTCTATCTTCATAACTTTTTTGAATGTTAGTAATTATTTTGTTTAAATCAGAATCCTTCTTTTTCAAATAATCCAGATCTTTACCCTCTAAAGTGCTAAAAAAATCTGGTTTTGCATTACTGAATCTTCTAGAAATTAAAGGAGTTCTAAAAGCGTAAGCTATCTCAACTAAACCCACATCTTCAGAAAAAAACAAAGGAGCACTTTGAAACATATCTGATTTCTCAAAAACCAAATCTTTTACTGGCTGGTATTGAAACATAGGAAGATCTCTTAAATTATAATCTGATTTTTCAAGGCTCTCAACAACTTTAAACGCAGGATCAATAACTAAAGGATTAGCATATTCCATGAATTCAAGTCTAGAACTTGTCGGAAGCGCCCAATAAGCTGACGGCAACTCTATTGTTGGTAAAATTGCAAAATAGTGAAATTCATCATTCCCACCAAAATATTTTGGTTCACTACCCAGCGCTCTTTGTGTCTTGTAAGGTTCATTTTGCAAGAAATGTTCAGCTAGATCTTGGCAATCGCCAAAAGTTTGAAATCTAGGATAAAAAAAATCTTCAAACATCAAACTCACAGAGTCTTCATAAATATTAAATTTCGAGTTAGCCAGATTTAACTTTGCATACTTATATTTCTCTAAAGCTTTACTGATTTGTTTTTTTAAATCCATAGGTTTCAGACAAACATTAAAATAATTTAAATCTTTTGGTTGTTTACTACTTGTAAGTAAATTAAGGATTTTGGTAATGATTAAATATGAAAGTAAAATCCTTATTTTAGACAAAGATGGAAATACCTACAAAGATCCAGGAAATACTTGACAAAAAAAATTTTAAAGAACTCAGACCAAGTCAAACTAAAAGTATTAAAGCAGGTTTGTTTTTAGGAACAAATCTCCTTGTCTGCACTCCAACAGCTAGCGGAAAAACATTAGTTGG
>SKHC01000055.1 GCA_007117145.1 Candidatus Woesearchaeota archaeon | reverse complement strand
GTTAATGATAGATTTGAAAGAAGAGAAATCGAAAAACATAGCTAAGGCCATAGGTAGTAAAACTTGCAGGAAGATTTTAGAGCTACTTGCAGATAAAGAGTATACAGCAAGTGAGCTTGCAAAAAAGTTAAGTATGCCATTGTCTACAATTCATTACAATCTTTCTCAACTTGTAAGCACGGGCTTAGTTATATCTGAAGAGTATCATTATTCAAAAAAGATGAAAGAAGTTTTGCATTACAAACTTGCTAATCAATACATAATCATCGCTCCTCAAAACACAGATTCTACTAGTTTCAGGGAGAAAATAGAGAAGTTCTTGCCAGTTATTGCAGTTTCGGCGGTTGGTGGTTTATTCATATACTTTTACGAGTCAATCTTAAGCTTGTTTAGTCGTAGTACTGCAGATGCACCATCTGTTCTTGCTATGACAGAAGATGTTGGGGTTATGCAAGAGGCTAGAGCAGTTGAAACAATGGTTCAAACAACCGAGCCAAACCTTGCTTTTTGGTTTTTGCTTGGAAGCTTCGTAGCAGTATTCACATTCGTAGTAGTTGATTACCTTGGAAGTAATTGGAGGAAGAAAAAATGAAAAAAAGCTTAATGTACATTTTACTAATAATTGCAGTGCTATCTTTTGGTTGCGAGTATTCAATGCAGAAAAACCAAGGGTTATTTGATGATTTAGAAATAAAAAGAGCGAGTTCTTCAGAGGAGATCGAGCAATTGTTTGCTAATCAAAGATATGGTTATTATCGCGATTCAGGACCTATGGTGGCGACAATGGATTTAGCAATGACTGAATCAGCCAGTCCGACAAGTGGAACGGCGCAAAGAGATTTTTCTGAGACAAACATACAAGTCGAAGGTGTTGATGAGGCTGACTTGTTAAAAACAGACGGTACTTACGTTTACACAATTTCCGATAGAACTGTTTTCATAGTGAAAGCGTACCCTGGAGAAGAGGCAGAAGTAGTTTCAATCCTAAAAAGTAATCAAAGTCCAAGTAACTTGTTCATACAAGATGACAAATTAGTAGTTATGGGACACTTTAATAGTCGCCAGTACCTATCTGATTTCAATCTTCCAACAACTCCAGCTACGTTCATTGAAGTGTATGATATCTCAGATAAGGAAAGCCCAAGACTAATCTCTGATTATAAAGTTCAGGGAACCTATAAAGAGGCAAGGCTTAAAGGAGGCTATGTTTATTTGTTTGCTGAGTCTAGAAGTTATCAAAGACCAACGCCTTTCATGATTGAAAACGATGTGTTAAGGTCTGCGCCTTTAAACTCTGTTTATTACTTTGACAAACAATATCAAAGTCCAAGCCAACTTCACGTTTACAGTTTAGATTTGGCAAGAGACAGTATGGAATCAGTCTCAGTAATAGTTGAGTCTAACACGAATCTTTACGTGTCGCACGATAACATTTTCATAACACACACAGAAAGAATTGACGAGGATAAAATTACGATGAACGTCTTAGACGAAATAGTTTATCCAAGACTTTCAAGAGATGAGAAGAATTTAGTCAAGGAAATTGATGAGATCAATCCAAGGATACTAAATGATTGGCAAAAAATGGAGTTGAAAATGGAAGTATACGCTGAGTATGCTTCTCGTTTACCTACAGCTGAAATGGATGAGTTAGAAAAAAGAGTTGTGGAAAAAGTAAAAGAATACATGGATGAAATCAAAAGTTTTGAGCACACAATCATTACAAGGATTAGCTATCAAAATGGAAAGCTAAACCCGAGTGCGATGGGGGAAGTGCCAGGAAGAGTGTTAAACCAGTTTTCAATGGATGAGGACACAAATACGAACGTGTTTAGAATAGCTACCACGATAAGTAGAAGGTGGGATTCTATGACAAGAGACACAATTCCTTCAACCAACAACGTTTACACGCTAGACAACCAGTTAAGAGTGCTTGATGGACTTGAAGGTTTAGCTGAGGATGAAAGAATATACTCGGCGAGGTTTGTGGATGATAAGCTATACATGGTAACTTTCAGAGAGATAGACCCGTTCTTTGTAATTGACTTGTCTAATCCAAGAAATATTCGAAATTTGGGAGAGTTAAAAATACCTGGGTTTTCAACGTATCTGCATCCTTACGATGAAGACACGATCATAGGTATTGGTCAAGAGGCAGATGAGAGAGGAAGAATTTTGGGACTTAAAATTTCTTTGTTTGATGTTTCAGATAACGAAAACCCTATAGAGATTGCAAAATACGTCGGTGATGACAGGTATGCCAGAAGCCACGCATTATATGAGCACAAAGCATTCCTTTTCAACAAGGAAAGAGACTTGCTTGTGATACCTGTGTACAGCAGAGGTGAAACCCAAGTAGATGAAGTATTAGATGGGGCTTTAGTCTTTAAAATAACAAAAGATAGTATTGAGCTTAGAGGTTTAATCGACCACTCCAAAACAGATGTGCACAGGTTTAATCCAAGTGTTGAGAGAAGCTTTTACATTGAAGATTTGTTATACACAAAGAGTCAAAGCTTAATCAGAATCAATAACTTAGAAGACTTAAGCAGTGTTGGAAACGTTTCCCTGACTATTCCAAGAGACATCCCAATATATTAGTAAACTCAATTTTTTTTGTTTTTAATTTATTTTTTTCTATAGTGAAAATAAATAATAAACTATTTAAAGAACTTTTCCAATTACAAAAGCATGGGAAGAGGCAGACCCGTCGGTAGCAGTGTCAGGCAGAACATGCAAGAAGTACTTTATTTTCTTGGTTCAGCTCACGGTTATCACATATTCAAAGTTTACAAGGAGTTGTATCCTAAGATTACACTTAGAGCTATCTATTATCATTTAAGGAAAGGTAAAGAGCTGGAAGAGTTCAAAGTTGCTAATGTGAAAAAAGAAGGTGGAAATTATAGTTGGGGCACCGAGGCTGAAAAAATTTATTATGAGCTTGGTCCAAACGCCACTCCAAGAGGAGATCAAAGAGTTAAAATTTTGTTAGATGCTAGGCCTGAGTTGAAAAATAAAGGGTAGATACGTTGAAGTTTAAAGAGCTACTATTAAAGTTTTGGAGTGTTTTATTAAATAAAAAGAATTTTTTTAAAAAAGTAAAGCGGGAAAAGACGATAAAAAAAGCGTTTGTTTACTTTTTCGTTTTAACAGCAATAATTCTCATAATACTTACAAATAATTATGTTTCCAACCTCAGCGAGTTCTTAAACCACTTATATACTACGACAGGGCTTGAAATGTTCAATGTTGATTTGCAGGTAACCCCGTTCATATTCATCATTTTCTACGTTTATTTCCTCATTACGATGACGTTATTAGCATTTGGAAGGTACTTCTTAGTGCACTTAACAGTTAGGCTTTTCAAAAACGATGTGAGCTACAAAGACACTTATAACAGTCTGTGCTACAGCATCACGCCAGGTTACGTGGCGGTTCCTTTCTTCGTCGTAGGAGTTTTACTACTTTTTACGTCTTTAAAACCTTTAGCTTATCTTTCTTTTTTAATATACATAAGTCTAGAGATTTATTCATTGTATATTCGTTCAAAAGGTTTGGCAGAAGTTCATGATTTGTCTTTTTGGAGAGGATTTTCATGTCTCTACATTTACAGTAACATATTACTTTTAGTTATCACAATCCTCTTAGTATTGTTAATATTGGCTTTGATTTTTGGTGTTAATCTTCTTCTTTCTCTTTTCCTTGAAGTTTTTTTATGAAGCCAATCAGTGCAAACAGCTCTCTTTGAGTAAGCATGGATTTACCAATTAATTTTTTCCACACCTTTCTTTGTGTGTCCCTTTCATGCTCTGCTCTAAAACTTGTTTGATTAAGCAAGTATTCTAACTCTTCTTTGAACACTTTCTTTTCCAGTTTGCCTGCGAACTTGTGTTTACTTCTAATTTCCTCCCCGATCTTTTTCTTAGAAAATTCGTACATCAAAATAGTTGCTGCGTGGCTTAAATTCATAGTAGAATACTCTGTGCTTGTTGGAATATACACAACGAATTCAACTTTTTCAAGTTCTTTTGTGGTAAGACCTGAGCTTTCTCTTCCAAACACAAGTCCGACTTTGCCCTTTAACTCTTTCACTTCATGAGCCATCACAGGACTTCTAGGTATGTTGTAGTCTCTTCCGATTTTACCAGTTGTTCCAATCAGCACGTCGTAGTTTAATTCGTCAATTGTTTTATACGTCTTTGCATTTTTTAACACGTCCAGGCCGTGTTTTGCTCTTTTGCGTGCTTCCACGTCTATTTTGCAAGGGTTTACCAGGATTAAGTTTTCAAATCCGAAGTTTTTCATGCTTCTGGCAATAGCACCCACGTTTCCAGGCGTTTCAGGTTCTATAAGTATGATATCCATGCTATTTAGAAGTTAAGTTTATATATTATGTTTTTCTCTTTTACTTACATGGAAGGGTTAAAGACGTTAAAAGATTTTGACTTCAAAAAGAAAGTAGTGTTGTTAAGGTCAGATTTAAACGTGCCTGTGGATAGTCAAGGCAAGATTTTAAACGATTTCAGAATTAAAAGTTCACTTCCCACAATAAGAGAATTGTTTAGGAGTGGTGCAAGTCAAGTTATCGTGATGAGTCATCTTGGAAGACCCAAAAATAAAGATATACGTTTATCTATGAAAGAAGTTGCAAAGACACTCTTAAAACTCACAGGTAGAAAAACTGAGATATTGGAAGATTTTGATGAATTGCCAAAGCCTGAACAGTCAAGTCTGGTACTCATAGAAAACCTTAGGTTTTTCGAAGAAGAAGAGAAAAACGATGATGAGTTTGCAAAAAAGCTTGCAAGTCTTGCAGATATCTATGTTAATGATGCATTCGGTGTTTGTCATAGAAAGCATGCAAGCGTTCACGCTATCACAAAGTACATTAAAGGTTGCGTCGGTTTACTTGTTGAAAAAGAATTAAAGGCTTTTGAAACCCTAGATGATCCTGCAAAACCATTTACTGCGATAATAGGAGGTGCTAAGCTTGAAACTAAGCTTCCAATTATTCACAACCTCTTAGAAAAAGTAGATAATTTACTCGTTGGAGGAGGTATGATTTTCACGTTTTTCTATGCTCAAAGATTAGAAGTTGGGAAAAGCTTGGTTGATAGAAACCAAAAAGCTATGGCTCAAATGCTTTTAAACAATGATAAGCTGGTTTTACCTGATGATATAATAATTGCTGATTCTGCAGAGTTGCCAACTCAAGTTTTAAGTGTGGCTAAAGATAAAATTCCAAGTTACATGATTGGTTTAGACATAGGAAAAAAATCATTGAATAAATATGCGAATATTGTGTCTAAGTCAAAAACAGTTGTATGGAATGGCCCTCTTGGGTACTATGAGAATAAAGAGTTTGCAAGGGCTACAGTTGAGCTTTTAAAGTTTTTAGCTGATTTAAAAG
>SKHC01000022.1 GCA_007117145.1 Candidatus Woesearchaeota archaeon | reverse complement strand
TGGGTTAAATTGTGAATTGCTGTGACTTGCTCAATTATACCTGAGCTATTCCAACTCGTAACGAGTTTTATTTCAAGGTTTGGAGTATAAGTATACGTTTCATTTTGAGGCGTTGCAAACACCCAATTCAAAAAATCATTGTTTGGAGTTGTAGCCACCAAAGGCACTACTAAAACTAATGCTAACACCATTATTATTGAGTATAGTTTTGAGTAGCTCATTTTTTTAACTCCTCCACAACTCTTAATAGTTCTTGGATGATTTTATCTTTGTCTGATCTCTCGGGCGCTTGGGCTTTTTGATAATCTAATATTTTTTTCAACGTTTTTTCCCTTATTATGTCTCTTATTTGTTCACTTAAGTCTAAGTAGTGGTTTTCACTTGCCATTTCTTTTAAGTCAAGTATCATGTTTCTTGGCATCTTCACACTAACCACTACATCATTTACCATGGATCGCCTCCTTTTTCATCTTCCACTGGCTTAATTCCTCTCGCAGTAGAACTCTTATTAATTCTGACCTGGATTTGTAGATGTTTCTCTCTAATAAAGAATCAAGTTGATTTACTATTTCCTTCGGTATTCTCACGTTGATTGTTTCAATTTCTTGCATTTTAATTATGAAAACCAGTATACATTTAACACAACTCATTTATAAATTCTGTGGTTTTTTATCATACTTAACGTAGTCATATATATGACCTCCGTATTATTTTTTATAAATATTACTAAAAAACCACAATTAAAACCAATATGTAATACATTGAGAACACATTAAAACCACTACAGACACACATAAACACTACATGATAATTACAAACCCACAAGGATTGTTGTTTAACAACCTTTATTCTACAGACACAATTCCCGCATCAACAATTTTAAACTCGACTTCTTTGCCTTCTGGAAGACTTCTGTGCTTTCTTAGAATCGCTTTTTTTCCTTTAGACGTTTTTTGAAGCTCAATCAAACACTTACTACCATACCTTAAAATGTCTCCACCAACCATGTTTATTTTGGATTTGTCTTCAAAATCAGAGTATACTTGATTGGTAACAATAACAGGAACTTTGTGTTTTCTTGAAAGCTGAATTAAACTTGCAAGCTGAACCCCAAGCTCTCTGTTTACAGAATACACATCTTTAACCTGACCAAGCTCTAACCTGTAGAGCATAGCTATGCTATCTACAATGACAAGCCCTATAGAATCATTCATGATCTTTTTTAGTTTTTCAAACACTTTTCTTTGTTCATTAAAATCTGTGGGTTTTAACACGATAACGTTTTCAAGTACTTTTTCATAATTATCTGTGATTTGCTTTAACCTGGCAACAGAAAGACTCCCCTCAGTATCTATGTAAATAATTTTTTTATCATAGTGTTTGGCCAGCGATATAAGACAAAGATTAGTCTTACCACTACCTGAAGGACCATAAATCGTGGTCACAACGTCTTTATCGTAGCCACCTTCAAGAAAGTAATCAAATAAATCAGAACCTGTGGTAATCTTAGTTTCATTCATAAATTGTTATTCCCTCCATTAAAGAAAGAAGCCCCGTTTTTAACTCCTTTCTATCCGCAACTAAGTCGTGAAACTTTGGCTTTATCTGCCAATGCTCTTGCGTTTTTGGATTTACAAACAAAAGGGAAACATCTAAAGATTTAAAAGTTTCCCAATTAGACTCTAAAAACAACACGTTGCGTTTATTGTTCAAACACACAATCACATCAACTTTTTCAAAGACAGCTCTTGTTGCTAGTGGCTCTTCTACTTCGTATTTTACTTGCGAAGAATTCTTTTTTACTATAACCCCTTTGTCATATCTTTCTACTTCTGGTTTTTCCTTTAAAAAAGAGTTCTTATACTCTACAAATTTAAAGAGCCATTCTTGTAAATCCATGTGTTTCACCTATGAATGTATAAGTAAGGGGTAATAAAGGATACTATAAAAACTAAACTGTTAGCCCAAGGGGCCTTGGCATATTCAACGTTTATTGTAGAAAAAAACACAGAGGTGCAAACAACAACCACAAGTAACAATGATGCGTGGTGATGCTTTGTTAAATAATCAATCTCATGCATAAATATAGCTATGAACCAACCCATCCCAAGACCTATTATACACGTAATTAAATATCCAATTATTCCTCCAACGTAGAAGATGGGTGTTAAAAAGTAAGCGAGGAATGCCAAAAACACAGTCAAACTCAAGATTAACAAAAGATACGCTTTTTCTTGCAAAGGATGTCTCATAGAATATACGTGTGACTCTTTATTTATAAATATTATTCATACAAAACATTTTTAAGCCAAGAGAGCTTACTCAATCGAAGAAAAACACCCTATAAAAATGATTTCAATAACAGATTTACTCATATACACTGTGAGTTTCGTGGGTATATACACCACAGTATTTTTCATACTTGTACTAATTGAAAATAGGAAGCATATAAAGAAAAAACCCTTAAAACAATTGCCAAGTGTAACAGTGATTGTCCCTGCGTATAACGAAGAGAAAACACTTAGTAAAACAGTTGAAAGCTTACTTGAATTAGATTATCCAAAAGACAAATTAAAGATAGTTATCGTGGATGACGGGAGCAAAGACAACACTTTAAAAGTTGCAAAACAATACGAAAAATACTCAAACATAACTGTTTATTCAAAGCCTAACGGAGGAAAACACACAGCGCTAAATTTCGCTCTTGAAAGATGCAACACAGATCTTGCAGGAGCACTTGATGCTGACAGTTTCGTTGACAGCCAAGCTTTGAAAAGGCTTGTGGCTTTCTTCTCAGACAAAAAAGTGATGGCAGTCACACCTTCAATGAAGATACATAACCCTAAAACAGTATTGCAACACATACAAAGAATGGAATTCTTAATAGGAATATTTCTTAGAAAAATATTCGCGTTCCTAGATAGCATACATGTAACACCTGGGCCGTTTACGATGTACAGAGTAGATTACTTTAGAAAATACGGTATGTACAAAAAAGCGTATCACACAGAAGACATCGAAATCGCATTGAGAATACAAACTGAGAATTTGAGAATAGAAAACTGTGTTGATGCATATGTTTACACGCACGGACCTAGTAAATTCGTACCACTTCGAAAACAAAGAATTAGATGGTATAGGGGTTTTTTAGAAAACGTGATAGACTACAAACAATTGTTTGGAAGAAAACACGGAAACTTAGGACTTTTCGTTTTACCTATGTCTTTTGTCAGCGTAGCACTCATAATAAGCTTAGCCTCATACAACATAGGGCTTATGCTTAAAAACTGGTATTTGAGCTTTAAAAACTTGATGGCTATAAATTTCGATGTGACAAATCTTCAATGGTTCAGATTCGACTTATTTTTCATGAACACAAAACCCGTGGCAGTAGTTGGGTTTTTTGGACTATTCATGGCTTTATGCCTTGTCATAATAACAAAGTTTTTGAGCAGAGAAAAAAAATCTATCTTGAAAAGCTATGTTTACTTCTTCTTGTTTTACTGGGTGCTTTTCGCATATTGGTGGAGCCTTGCAATAATACAAAAACTCGCCAATAAAAAAACGACGTGGGGACACAAATCAGAATGAAAAACAGAAAAAGAATGGACTGGCCAAAACACGGAGCTGTGTTTGCAATAACAATACTTATATTTTCCATAGGAATACTAATTGGAAGTCAAATAAATCAAACCAAGATGAGCTCTATCGCTGAGTTAAGTGAAGAGTTAAGAGTTATTACTATGAGCTCCGAGTTAGAATTTGCGATTCTCACAGAAAACCCATGCGAAGTAACAGACCTTAGCTTTCTAACTGAAGAGTTAGATGAATTGAGTAAAAAAGTTGAATTCATGGAAAACCAGCTTGGAAGAGGCAACCCGGAAGTGTTGAAACTAAAAAACTTTTACAGCATAGTGCAACTCAGACACTATCTACTTATGACAAAGTTAGTTGACGAATGTGAATTTAACTTAACCAACATAGTATATTTTTATTCAAACGAAGGAGACTGCCCTGAATGTAACCAACAAGGGTTCATACTGAGTTATCTTAGAAACATCCACCCAATCAACGTGTACAGCATAGATATAAACAGTGAAAACAGCGCGATTAGAGCATTAAAAACAATTCACAAAGTAGAAACCGCTCCATCACTGATCATAGACGGAGAAGTCTTTGAAGGATTTAAAACAAGAAACGAACTCTTAGAACTGATATAACTTTAAATAATAAAAAATAATACTACTTTAATTATGAAAAGACCATTTAGCGGAGTAGACTTAAACTTTCTAGTAAGAGAGCTTGAGCTTACAGACGGAAAGATAGAAAAAATCTACCAGTTTGAAAAAAAAGAATTCATATTCAGAATTTATACTCCGCAAGCAAAAAAGCATTTACGAATTGTCCTAGGAGAAACGTGTCACTTGACACAAAAAAAGTATACAGGACCAAAAACACCTAAAGGATACGTTGTGTTCTTAAGAAAATACTTGACAAATGCCAGAATCAGAAAAGTTAAACAAATTGGACTTGAAAGAATACTTGTATTTGAAATAGAAACTAAAACTGAAAAATTCGAATTAATACTTGAAATGTTCAGCCCAGGTAATGCTATATTAGTAAAAGACGGGTTAGTAATGCATCCTCTTGAAAGACAAAGCTTTAACACACGAGATGTGAAAAGCAAAGCTAAATACGAGTATCCTCCAAGCCAAACAAATCTTTTTAGTATGAGCCAAAAAGAATTGGAAGATCATATGAAAAACAGTGATTTACCTCTTGGAAAATACTTAGCAGTAGAACTTAGCCTTGGAGGTGTGTACAGCGAAGAAATAGTTGCCAGAAGCGGTCTAAAAAAAGAAGCGAAAGCAAATGAAAGTTTTAAAGTTGCAAAAATCGTAAAAGAATTCTTTGAAGAAGAAATAAACGCACACGTAAGCTTAGGCTCAGCTTATCCTTTGGAGATGAAAACTGTTAAAACTGAAAAAAAATATGAGAGTTTTAGCTCGGCTCTAGACACATTTTATAATCCAACACATAAACCTGCAGAAAAAAAAAGTGTTAGAAAAGACAAATACCAAGTGATGATTTCCGCACAAGAAAAAAGGATAAAGAAACTAGAAGAACAATCAGAGTTAGCATTAAAGAAAGGCGAGTTCATCTACGAAAAATACCAAGAATTCCAAAAACTTCTAAGCGCAGTTGAAGAACTTAAGAAAAAACATAGTTGGATTGAAATCGAAGAAATACTCAAAGAAAACAAGTTTGTAAAAAAAATAGATAAAAAAAATAAAATATTGCATTTAGAATTTAAATGATTTCTTCTAACTCAACAAATTCATCTTCTACGAATTCATCCTCAAACGCTTGCTCAATTTCTGATACTTGAGTTACTTCTCCAACTTCCTCTGACTCAGGAGTAGTTAGGTCTAATTGAGGACCACATGCAACAAGTAAAAGACTAATCACTATAAGTATTA
>SKHC01000068.1 GCA_007117145.1 Candidatus Woesearchaeota archaeon | reverse complement strand
TAATAGACCTACAAGTATTAGCGATGAAAGAGTTATACGGTATTTGGAGGAAATTCAAGAAGTAATTATTGAAAGCAGATATGTTACAACAGTTAGCCCGTTTCAAATAAGTGATGATGATAGATTTGCAAGGGTAATAATTGGTGTAGATATACCAAGGCAAAGAAATGCTGAAGAACTTGTTATTAAGGATCTTAATATGTATTTGGATGAAATAGGCTCTAGACCTGGACTTGAGATAAGTATAACTGGTTTTCCTTTACTTTTGAATCGAGTTAACACACTTTTAATATCTGATAATCTTAAAGCGATATTATTTACGCTTACAAGTATTTTTGTGGTTTTACTTTGGTATTTCAAAAATTTGAGATATAGTTTGCTTGCATTAAGCATTCCATTTAGTAGTGTAATCATACTTGCAGGAGTTATGACAATTCTTGACATTCCCCTAACAATTACTCTTGCAGCAATTGGAATTCTTGTTTTAGGTCTTGGAATAGATTATACTATCCACGTTTTACTATCCTATAACTTAGAGATAGAAGGTAAAACTAAATATGAAGCTATTCATGCAGCAGTTGATCATTTAAGCAAAGCTATATTTGTAAGTTATGCAACCACACTTGCAGGGTTTAGTGCACTAATGTTTGGAATTAGCCCAAGTAGTCAAAGTCAAGGAATAGTTTTAGTTATTGGAATAACAATAATATTTATTACAACTGTCGTTGTCACACCTCCTGCACTTGCCGTTTTTGCTCAAGAAAATAAATTAACTGGTAATTTAGTTTTTAGAAAGATTAAAGCAGAGCTTGTAAAACTTAGCTACTACCAAGCAGACCATCCCAAAACAGTAATAGCTATTATTGGGATTCTTACCATATTTTTTATAATAGGTGCTACAAATGTAGAAATTAGCACATCAAACAACAACTGGGTTCCAGATGATGATCCTGTCAGCAGAAATTTTAGGACAAGTGCATTTGCCTTTGGAACTGACTTTGATAGTGTAACTCTTGTACTAATTAGCGAATCAGGAGATTTTTTTGACTTACAAAAAATAAGAGATATACAAAGACTAGAACAGCTAATACTTAACCATAGAAGTGTAGAAAGTATAAATAGTCCTTTTACAAGATTAGAGCTTGATCAAACTAGTTTAAGAGAAGAATTGGCTTTAAGAAACCAAAGTTTTAACAAACAGTTTACTTTGACTTCGATTAGAATTACAGCTCAAGACTTATCCACTGATGAAAGTGGCCAGAGCAGTGTTTTTGACGATATAGCTTTGATTGTAGAGCAAAATCCAGTAATTAACACACAAACAAGCTTCTTTGGAGATACTGTTAGATTTAGAGAACTAGGTATAAGTCTTGGAAGAGATACAGGGATAACAACTGTAATAAGTTTTATTTTCGTATTTTTAATTGCATCTATAGCTTATTATGCACCTAGAATTGGTTTAATCGCATTGATTCCTGTCATAATTGGTATTATTTGGACTGTTGGAATTATGGGGTTTACTGGCGTTCCTTTCACTGCTCTAAGTACTGGCTTGATTGCACTAGTTCTTGGTATAGGAGTAGATTTTAGCATTCATTTGGTAAATAGTACTTTTAACTATCTTAAGCAAAAAAATACATTGAAACAGTCATTAAAGAAAACTCTCGAATACACAGGAACACCAATACTACTGAGCAGTATAACCACTTTTATTGGGTTTTCAAGTCTAATACTTGCAACACTACTTGGAATTAGAAGACTTGGAATAAGCCTGGCTATAAGTATTTTATGTGTGTTTTTAATAACAATAGTTTTGGTACCTGCAATAATGAGTTTAACACAAAAAATAAAAACAAAAGGAGAACACTTAGATTATGAATAAAATATTACTTACACTAATTATAATTGTAATGACTTTTAATGTTGTTAGTGCAATACAGCTAGACATCGTAAACACTGACCCTGCACCACTTAGAAGTGGAACACACGCAGATATAACTGTAATTGTTGTTGCAACGCATGATGAAGATGTAAAAGAAAATGTTGAATTAAAACTTATTGGCAATGAAGATGTATTAGTTTTAGGACCTGATACTAGAGTAATCAATTTTTTAAGACCAGGGGATATTTACTCTAGAACTTATCGAGTTTTTTTAAGTGAAAACTTGCCTAGTGCTAGTATTCCGCTTGTTTTTGAAATAAGAGAGGGAAGTACTTTGAGAACAGTTGAAAAAGAATTTTTTGTTCAAAGAGGAGAAACTTTGCCAAATATTAGAGTGGGAAATGTACAAACAGTGCCTTCTGATATAATAAAAGATTCAAAAAGTAATGTGATTAGAATTAGCCTTAGTAATCTTGGAGACCGAACTGCTGAGCTAATTAGAGGAAGGCTTATTGGAAGTGACATAAGAGAAACAAGTGCATTCACACTTCAAGACACACTCGCAGAGCTTAGGCGAGGACAGACAGGAGTTTTAGAGTTTACTTTTGATTTAAATGACATAAAAGAAGAAAAAACAACTCTTAACTTAATTCTTGACTATCAAATTGAAGATGTTCATGGAAACTTTAGAAGCTCTACTGAAACTTTAACGTTTGATTTGACGTTAAAACAGACTCCTGACATTGTTATTGTAAGTCAAGAGAAACTAAATAGCGTGTTGGTTGGCAGGAGTTCTAATGAGATTAAAATCACTCTTGAAAACCAAGGTTTAGAGGAAGCAGAAAATGTAAGGCTTAGGTTGTTTCCAGATGTTAGTTACCCGTTTGACTTTATCAAGACAAATTACTTTGTTAGTAGTTTAATGAAAGAAGGAGAGCAGGCAAGCATAATCATTGAATTTGATGTATTGAATTCAGGAACTGTTAGAAATTATCCGATTAATATTGAAATTGAAAGCTCTGTTGGAACTGCAAGGTATACACAAAGAGACAGAATCGATATTGAAGTTACAGGAGAATCTATGGACATGGGCACAATGATTAGGAATGTTGTATTGATTGTGAGTTTTTTGATAGCAATATATTTCGGTTATAGAACATATAAACAAAACAAGAAAAAACCTTCACCGAAAAAATAGTTTTCTAGATAACTAAATTTGTAAACACCGAGGTTATAATATTCTCGCCATTAATTTTTTATATCTGTTATTTTTAGTAGAGTTCATGGATATAAGAAATGCAGAATTAAATGACACGGATGAAATACTAAGATTGCTAATTAAGACGCCTGAATTACAAGGATATGGTGAAATGGATGCGGTATATTCGGATGATTATGTAATTGATGTATTAAAGATAAAAACATGAATCTAATTCTGGTGGCTGAAGATGATAAGAAAATTGTCGGTCTTTTAATTGCAGAGATTTGTGATAAGAAAAAATATTCCTTTTTTGTAAACTTTGTGGTCTTGCCTGATTACAGATCAAAAGGCATTGGAACAAAATTATATGACTTATATGAATATGATTGTAAAAAGAATAAGTTGAAGACAATTACTGCATTAGTCCAAACAAGTAATAAATTTATGCAACAATTTTGTGCAAAGAAAGGATATAACAAAGGAAATGAGCTCTTTTTCTTCGAAAAAGACATATGAGATCAGTTTGAGTTAAAACTAAATTAAATAAGTAATTTTTTCATGGGCTGAACTTTTAAGTTATTTAGATTCCTTATTCCTGTTGTTTTTTTGTATCCAATTCTTTGATAAAAGGGAACTGCATAAATAGATGACCTAATCCTAATCTCCTTGGAATTCTGTTTTCTAGCTTCTTTTTCTAAAAGTTCAACCAATTTTTTACCTATTCCTTTTTTATGCGAGCTTCCAAGAACAAATAAATTACCTATTTTATTTTTATTGCCTTTAATATACCCTATAATTTTTTTATTATCTTCTGCCACATAAAAAATGGTTTTGTCCGAAATATAAAATGCTTCAAGTAACTCCTCATCAGATTTGTCAAGACTGGTCAGATTCAAATACCATTCAATTGCATCTTTTTTAAAGTATTCTTTACGATTATACTTGCTAAAAACATCATTCCTAATTTTTGCTATCTGCCTAATATCTTCTTTTCTGAACTTTCTAAATAGCATATTTCACTATGATAACTGATAATTATAAAATTTTCGATTAGCAAACTTCTTTGTATACTGAAAAATCTATTTATATATTAAAAACTATACTTATGGCGATGCTGCCGAAGGTGAGAGGCTGCAAGCAGTCCCAGAGGATTTGCTGAAAGCAAACCGCAGAGTAATTTTTAGTGGCGTTCAATCAAATGAGCGATAGCGATACATCAGGAACAAGAATTAAAGGGCAGTTTTCCGTTTATATAGTATTACTTAATAGTAGTTAAAATAGAAAAGTTTATAAATGTCATAACCTAACTATCATAATGAGCCAAAAAAAACCATCTGCAACTACTATTGTTAAAGGAATGATTGAAGCATTATCAAGAAAATATTCTTATTTAGCGATAAAGCAAGATGAATTCGATCAAGCCAAATCAATTTTGGTATCCCGAGTTAAAGGAATCGAGGATTATAGTGAACTTATGAAGTTGACTATAGGAGCATTATCTCATTTACAAGATGGACATATAAGGGTAGTTGATGGACAAGGTAATTCGCAATCAGCCTATCAAAATAGAGCTCCAAAGAATTATGATTCTGATATTACAGAAAGATATCTCTCAGATATACAAAAGAGTGGACCAATTACTTTGGCAAAATTGGAAGATGTTGTTTATATTGGTATTGACAGTTTTGGAAGCCATAATAAAATACATTTTGATTGGTTGTATCAAAGAGAGTCACCATCAGAAAAAAAGTTCATAGTGGATTTACGAGCAAACGGGGGTGGGAATGATAACTTAGGGCAATTTTTGGCTTCATTTATGTTGGGTGCTGAAGGACCATTTATATCTTCATACTTTAGGTTTAGGACAGATGAAAATGATCCAACTAAACTAACTGAATTTAGACCTAGGTATCTCATGCCAGAATTAAGATCTTTTAGAAGACAAGTAGTGTTATTAACTGGTGCGCACACTTACAGTGCTGCAGAATTGATTGCTATGGATTTAGCAGCTATTCCCGGAACAGTTTTGATTGGAGATACAACTGGTGGAGGAAGCGGATGTCCACAAAGATATCTAGTAGATGGTCCAAAAAGAGGGGAAAAAATTGACCATAATGGAAAACCAAATGACTTTCAAGCAAAATTTGCTCTAGATATTCCTTCTTGGTTAGGTTATAGGCTTGATCAAGTATTAGTTCAAAATAATGGAATAAATCCACATTTACTCATAAAACCTCATGATTCAATAGTTGGTAACAGAGATTGTGTACTTGAGAGAGCTGTTGAAGCGCATAGGGATGGTTATTTAGCAAGGTAAGGAAAACTGCCCTCTTCTATTTTTAGGACTTCGGATTTATTGAGCATAACATCGGGATTTAGAGAAGTTTTTGCGAAGCAAAAATTTGGGAAAATTCAGCAGGAATTTTCCTCTAAAT